>CAYPFT010000012.1:0-36974 GCA_964410165.1 uncultured Candidatus Saccharibacteria bacterium | reverse complement strand
TGCAGAGAGTCAACTTCGAAAAGAACGCATTGCTCAAGGGCGTCGCCTAAATCGAATAAGCGTCTCTGCTCTTACTCGCTGGCCTCCACCGAAACGTGGAAGCCAGGAGTAAGGGTGGAGGCAGAAATTACAAACATTAATCACCCAAACTTACTTATGGCTAAATTCAATTCACACATCAAAAGTCTGCGAATCGTACTCAAGCCCGCCCAGCCGATATTCGAGGGAGGCCTCAAGGTCGGAGACACCCCGGGCGAGTACGCCCAATTCGCGGACGGACAATTCGAGACTTCAAACGAGGAAAACATTTCCAAGTTAGAGGGTCTCCAAACATTCGGTGTTGATTTCTGGAAAGTCTCCGAGGAATCCTCACCGATTGATCCGCCGACGGTCGACGGCGAACTGCAGAAGCTCACCAAAAAGGAATTACAGACCTTGGCCGGTGAAAAAAACGTCGAGCTGGACGGAACAGAAACCAAAGACCGTCTGATCGAACTCCTGCAGGGCAAGTAGACCATCATGAGGTCGCTAAATAACACACCAATCTTATGGCAATCGTATCAGCAGACTTAAAAGAATATGAGTCAAACAGTGCCGACTCAGACGGCGGTGAGATCACGGCAGTAGAAATCGTGGATAGCGTCGATAACAATCTCTTCACCGATATAACCGGTGACGAAGCGGCGGCCGGAGGTACTGAATACCGAAAGATATTCCGCAAAAATACCCACGGCTCTCTGACGTGGCAAAACGTTGTGTCATGGCTACAAAGCCAGCCGACTAACGCCGCCCTCTCGTTCGGATTCGGCATCGACCATGCCGATGATGATGAGGGTGCTCAAGGAAACATGTCGGCGTTCTCCGCAAACGCTGTTGTTGCCGTTGTTTCCGACGGTGCTGACACAAGACAAGTGACAGTCGTTGGCGAGGATGCATCCGGAAACAGACAGACGGAAAATCTGACACTAAACGGCACGACTGAAGTCGTGGGTGCTCTAACGTTCTCCAAACTCTATGGTGCTTATGTTGCATCGCTCTCTGGATCACGCATCGTGACAATCCGACAAGGATCAGGAGGTACTACCCGAGGCACCATCGGAGTAAACAAAAAGACCAGTTTTATCTGGTACGGCAGACGTTACTCCGGAGGATCTCCAGTCGATGCCGAGGGTGGAAACATGGCAAGCAAAGTGGCCGGTATGGAACACGGCGACATTGCGTCCGCTGGAAACTTTGGCATCTGGTACCGCCTCACATGGCCAGCCGGAGCCGGTGCAGTAACCGCCAATTCAAGCCAGGTCAAATCCGAGGGCGACACGGCGGCGTAAGCGGAAAGATCAATAAGCTATGGCTAAGACATTCTTAACAAAAAAGAATAATGCCAAAAGCACGATCACGGATAATCCTCTGACATCAGGTGCAACAACCGTGAATGTGCAGTCCGGCGACGGTGCAAAGTTTCCGTCAGCTCCATTCCACGCCACGCTCTACACGAGCGATTCAAGCGTGGGAGAAATCGTGAAAGTAACTGCCAAGTCAACAGATGCATTCACGATTGAACGAGCCAAAGAAAATACGACAGCTCAAGCATGGGCGCAAAACACCAGAATCGAACTCTTGGTAACAGCCAAGCTCTTTGACGACTTCCAAATCCGAACCGAGATCATCGTCGCAACTGATGGTTCGGGCGATTACAACTGCGACGGAACAGATGATCAGACAGAGATAAACGAAGCAATCAGCGACTTGCCGGCCGGAGGCGGTATCGTTCGCTTGAAAAAAGGAACGTACACCCTGACCGGACTCGTTCAGATTCTCAAAGACAATATTGTGCTCGAAGGCGAAGGGGCGGCGACGCTTATAAAAGCGGCCAATGCTAGTAATCTTGGCGACATCGTGCGTGTGGGTGACGGCGGTACGACAGCGTACTCGAATATCGTCATTCGGAATCTAAAAGTCGACGGCAACCAAGCAAATCAAACGTCCGGAAACTCCAGCCCGATCGTGCTATGGGGTACAAGCTCCAACAAGCACAAGCGGATTCTCATCGAGAATTGCTGGCTTACCGGTGCGCGTCTCGATTGTCTGAAAGTTATCGGCACCGAGGAAAGCATAATCAGAAACTGCTTCATCCATGACAACACCGGAACCGGAATAGGTCTCTTCACTAATTCCCAACACAACACGATTACTGGAAACGTGCTGACTTCAAACGGATACGGCGTGTACGACAGTGCATGCAATTACAACACGATGACCGGCAACGTAAGCCGAAGCAATGGTTATGGATTCTACCTGAGCAGTGCGTGGCGAGAAGTCATCTCTGGCAACACTGTCTTTACCAGCACGAACTACGGAGTGTACATCGTCGGGGGTCAAAGGAACGCCGTAACCGGCAATCATCTCTACGGCGATAGCTGGGGAATGATTATCGGAAATAGCTCAAACATCACCAAGTACAACGTCATCTCCGGAAACACGATCGCATGGGCGACGAGCCAAGGCATAGCTCTCTATCACGGAAGCGGTACCACGATCAGTAACGTGATAACCGGCAATCACATCTTCGGATGCGGAGGTCATGGAATCTACCTGTACGGATCTTCCTACAACACAGTAACCGGAAACGCCATTGATAACGCTTCCCGGACGACCAACAACACGTCTCATAGCATATTCCTCACCAATAACGGAACGGTCTATTCGACTTACAACGTTATCTCCTCGAACAATTGCCATGCGACTCAAGCGAATAAGTCCGCCTATCACATCCGTGAACAGAGTACGAGCGATGACTTCAACTTGGCAATCGCAAATGTCTGCAAAGACGGAGTGACCGGACAGATCGGGCTCCAAGGAACCAATTCAGTGCGAGGCACCAACATTCCTGCAACAGGATAAACGTCTATGTTCAACTCCTACCAATTCAACAGTGCAAGACTCAACGATACCGGCTCTTCAGCCGTGAGCAAAGTAATGAACTACATGCTGGATGTGTTCGGATTGATATCAAAACCGGTCACGTATGTCTTCGATCAAGCGATAACGGTGGAAGCTATACGAACATACCTGTTCGACATCAAAAATCTTGCTGGAAAAGTAGGAACCTATCTCATGGATGTGTACGCTCTCGCCGAAAAAGCTCTGACGTATGTCTTCGACATGCGAAGCCTTATCGACAAAACATCCACATACCTCTGGGACGGACTGCAGATCATCGCAAAACAAATCACATACCTGTTCGACATCATCGGCGGTGCTGTGATGATGATGACTTACAAGCTCGATGTCCGGCAACTGGCAACAAAGAGTACAACGTACCTGCATGACATCCTGCTCACAATCGGACAGACAATAACTTACGTGTTCGACTCATTCCTGTCGGCTACGCGAGAGACAACCTATCGGATGGATATAAGAAATCTGGCGACAAAACTCACAACCTACCTGATCAATATTGGGGACGTGGTCGCAAAGATCATGACGTACAGATTCGACATGCGAAATCTGGCAAGCCAAGCAACCACGTACCTGCTCGATATTCGAAACTTGATAAGCAAGACATGGACATATGTGCTGGACGCAAGAAATCTTGCTACCAAAGCAACACAGTATCTCTTCGACATGGCAGGTGCTGTTACTAAAAGCACCCAATACATGTTCGACGTGCTGATGAGTGCCGTGAGCCAAACAACGTATCTCTTCGACACTAGAAGTCTCGCCACAAAAGCATTGACGTACATCAACGATATACGTGGGCTTATTGCAAAACTGCAAACCTACAAGTGGGATATCCGGACACTCGCATCGAGAGTGACCAGCTATCTCTTAGACATTCGAAGCTTCGTAGCAAAATCTGTGACTTATGCATTCGACATTCTAAGTCACATCGCAAAAATATGGACGTACCGATTCGACATCCTGATCGGAATTGGAAAGGTATGGACATATTTGCTCGACATCCGAGGACTGGTATCGAGGACGTGGAAGTACGTGTGGGACATCCTGAAAATTCCTCCCGGCTTAAAGATCGCCATCGAATTCCTCTCCGCAAAGGTGTCAGTGCTGATGCTCTCGGCCAGAGAAACGTTCGGCCTTACAACATCCAAAAGCAGTATTGAGGTCAAGACCGCCCGGCAAGACCAACGGCTTCAGAACGCCAAAGCCGACGTGACGCTTCCGGGCAATAAGCAAGACATAAACCTATGAGCATTAAAATCGTACAAAACGACACCCGTCCTCCACTGGAATTCAGTCTGACTCAAGACGGTGCGCCGGTAGATTTAACCGGATGCACTGTGAAGTTCTACATGAAGGACTCCTCCACTGGGTCGGTAAAGATCAACGGCGTGACATGCGTGATCACTGACGCAACCAAAGGAAAATGCCGATACAACTGGACGGCCTCCGACACAAACACGGTCGGAACGTATCTCGGTGAGGTCGAGGTAACGTTTCCTGATTCAAAGATTCAGACCGGGTTCAAACAATTATCAATCATCATCCGTGATGACATCTAAACGCTTATGAACAGAGGCGACATTCGAAAGGCAATAAAGAACGAGGTCGACGATCAGACGATCGATGACACACTCGCAAACTCGTGGGTACAGCGTGCCGATGAAAAGGTGCAGAGCTGGCGGCCGCCCGAGGATAAAGATCAAACGTTCGACTACTGGGACTACCTCAAGACTGAACAGCCCTACACGACTGTTGCAAACCAGCCGAAATACCCGGTCCCTGAAAACTACCGGGCATTTGTGGAATTAAAGATCGGTGACGACAAGCGTCCGTACATCCTCGTCGATTACCGAGCGAGAGATAGGTACAACGATCACATCGTGTATACACTCGGCGGTTATTTCTATCCGGTAATGACTCCGACTGCAGACGGCGATGCAATGATGCTTGTCTTTGTCCGAATATCGGATGATTTCGCATCGGATAGTGACGAACCGGAAGTCGAAAAGCTGTATCACCAAGCGTACGTCGAGTGGGGCAAAAAGATGTACTACAACCAGCAGGGCGACACGGAACTTGAACGTCAAGCAGAAAGCAACTTTGAACGGATCATGGCCGGCAAGTGGCGAGATCAAGAACTCGCACGAATGGCGGCCGCAGATGATCAGGCGTCAATTCCAAGAAGCAGTCTTGTATAAAACCTATGGCACTACCTAAAAAAGTTTGGAAAACATCACGCTTCGATAAAGGACTCGGAAATCTTAACGCCGAGGGTACTTTTTGGTGGTCGCAGAATCTCGATCTTGAGAAAACGCCACCGTACCTGCGCGTGTCCCATAAGCTGTTCAAGAATCTAGATATAAACATCAACGCAGAGGTCAACTCGATGCCAATTGACGGTGCACTCTTCGGCAAGAACATGGGCGGTACTCAAATGTACAACTGGATGATAACCCAGGGCTGGGGCAACACGGCAAAATTCTTTAGATATGAATACCCGAACTGGGTGCATGTACATAGTTATTACTTTCCGGGTGGCCGTGCTTATTCACTTATGGGTGACAGCATCTTCAATACACCGGTCATTGGCACAGAACAAGGATTCCTATACTTCACAATCGGCAATTCACTCGGACGTTACGATGCTTCCTCTAACTCTTGGAATGACGCTTGGCAATCACTCGGAAGTGGAGTGCTGTTCTCACAAGGAAATGTGCCGCTCACAAAATTCCTGAAATATATTCTTGCAGGATTCAATAACATGCTTTGTGCATGGGACACCGTAAACCTGACATGGCATGGCAATCCGAATCCTCCAAAAATCACGCTTCCGCAAAACTTCGATATCCGATGGTTTGCGGTGCTTACCGACTGGCTCGTGATCGGCGCACACGACCTGACAACCAACGGCTCCGCTCTCTTTTTCTGGGACGGAATCTCCGCAACGTACAACCGTGTGCTTCGCATTCCGAACGTCTCGTGTCCGGCCGGCGTCGTAGATAAGAATCGCTTATATCTCATCACTGGCGACGGATGGATTAATTACTTCGACGGTTCCGGACTTGTGAAGCTCAATCGTTTTCCAGACATCGAAGCTGGTGACATCTCATTCCAAATCAACCAGAACGCAGTAAAGGTTCATAACGGCGTGATTCTGATTGGCGTCAAAGCTCACGGCTTCAATATGGAAAAACGCTACTACGCCGGAGGCATCTGGGTATACAACCCCATAACCAACGCTCTCTACTTCCGCAACACGCTCTCGAATGGTGGCATCACGAACATCAGCGGGACAGGTGTGATTCAGGTAGGAAGCATTCAGCTAACCCCGAACAGCGACCAATTCTTCGTGGGCTGGGACAAGGGGGGCGGAAGCGACCGCTACTTGCTTGATGTAAACCACGATACCGGATCATATCGGCCGTACAACTGGAATGCGATCGTGGTCAGCCCGATCTTTGATGACGAGCCATATCGGCGCAAACGGTTTATTCAAGAAGTTTTGAACTTCTGGAAGCCACTCATCGATACGGGATTTGCTCGATTTGTCGTGAAGTACAACACAACAGAGAAATACCAGAAGTACACCGCATTCGCTTCCGGAGGCACGAGCACTTATTTCACTGTCTCGTTCGGCATTGGTAACTTCGAAGTCGGCGACGAGGTGACGGTCGTGGCAGGAAGTGGTGCTGGACAAATAAGACATGTAGCAAGCATCGATACTGCATTGAACCGAGTTTATGTCGACGAAACGCTGTACAACTCCGAGAACGGATACGAGTACAACAACACTTCGTACCTTCTCGTCACGCCGTTTAAGAAAGCCGGAGTAATCAAAGGCAACGAGAACAAAGGTGCAGTAAATAAACTCCTGCGCTTCAACGCCAGAGCAAAAAAGATTCAGATCAAGGTCGAGATTTGGTCTCCGTCCGGATTCATCGGGGAGTGGGACATGGGACTCAGAGACATGTCTACGATCTACATACCAGATCGAACTATTAAATAACCAACATCACTATGGAACCTACAAATAAATTCACAATTGAAAGAATCGATGAAAAGACTGCGAGAAAAAAGGACAACACGGAGTCGGTCACGATCCTCAATATGGATATCCTCCGCCAACAAAAAGAGGAACTTGAACAAGAGGTCGAACTTAGACAAAGATCGCTTACAGAAATAAGCGAGATCATTTCCGAATTCGACAAGCTACCGGTCCCACCCAAAGAGGAACCAGTAGCCGAACCAGAAATCGGAGAGCAACCCGTGCCGAGTGAGGAGGCACCAGCGAACAGTGAATAAAAACTATGAACCAGTTTGATCAAAACCAGCAAAACAAACTTGACCCGTCACTCGGTTATTTGCTGACGATCTTGCGTGACATTCCGATTTTGAACACCGCACCGACTGATCCACCAAAGTATCAGATCAGCTTTGCGTTGTACGAGAACGGTGGCACGCGACGGTTCTACGTATTTTTTAACGGAGCGTGGAGGTACGCAACCCTTACTTAAAAACTTATGGCAACAATAACAATACAAAAAGGTCAGACACTTTCGGGAATCGCCAAACAGAATGGCACAACGCTCGATGCCATCCTGAAAGCAAACCCAAGTATCAAGAATCCGAACCTGATATACGCCGGTTCGAGCTTGAACTTGCCCGGAGCACCGACTTCACCCGTTGTTGCCCCTAAGGCGAGCGTTCCAACCCCTCCTGCCCCTGTGACACCTTCTTCGACCGTAACCCAGCGTGTTGACCAAATTTCGAGCCCGGGGACGACCGGTGTACCCCAGAAAAGCACCCTGTATGGCGCTGAAGTGCCTTCTTCGACCAGTTTGCTCACAAAGTACCGATCCGAGCTCGGTCTCGATTCTGCCCTTAAAAGCATGCAGGATAGTCAGACTTCCTACCTCGATACGCTCAAAAATCTGCCGAAAAAAGCAGACATCTACGCACAGGAAAAAGCAAAGCTTGGCGTCGATGTAATGCAAAAAAATCTGCAGAGTTTGGATGATCGCTTGGCCACGATGGAACTCTCCATCGAGGATTCAGAGAAAGACATCCGCAACCGAATGGTGCAGGGTGGCGGTCTCGTAACCGAAAGCCAAACTCAAAGACTGGTCGCTTCAGAGAAGCAACCGCTTATAGACGAATACCGAAAACTCCTCAACGAGCGCAATCGATTGGCCGACAAGCTCGGAGTAGCCGACACATCGGCGAAAGAGTCGGCTGGTATGCAGTACGAGGATTCGACACTGCCACTTACGATTGCAGAAAAAACGCTGGGCTTTCAGAAAGACCAGTACGGTGTTCTTGGGGATCTCTTGAAGCAAGTATTTGGTGCTTCAGAAAAAGACGTCGCCAACATTATCGACGATGCCAAGTACGGTAAAGAACAGGAAAAGAAAGATGCTCAAGACGTGATTGACCGTGCAATAAAACTAGCAAATCTCGCCAACGATACTCCGGCCGGCGTGAGTTACGACATCGGTGGCACAAAGGTAACCGGAAAGAAAGTCTCAAGCGGTTCTGATGGAGGAGGATCATCGAGCGACGTAGAAGCCTACGCACTTGAACTTCTAAACAATCCTAACTTCACGGCAAGCAACGTGCCTCAAAACATCCGTGCTCAAGTCCTGCAGAAGCGAGATCAGATAATCGCCGAAGCAAATACGCAACAGCAAGCGGATGCGGCCGCCGCTCAAGCCTTGAAAGCGAGTCAGCCAAAGATAACCGCTCAAGACTTCGGTGCTGGGGTCAAAGACGTATTCACTCAACAGATACCGAGCCTTGCGAAGTCCGGATTCAACACCAGTAAGAATTTCCTTAAAGGACTCTTCGGCATCGGAAATTAAAACGCTATGGCTTACATCAAAGACCCTAAAACTGGAAAGTATGTGAACACTGGTTCTGCACCGGCCACTCCTCCACTCACACAATCAGCACCGTCAGCTGGTACTGCAGTGAAGTACCAAAAGAATGCCGAGGGTAAATTTGTGACGACTGAAGTTCCAAAAACGGCTGGTAAGCCAAACGTGACGACAGTCGAGGGACTGCGTGATTTTGCCCTGCAAAATAACGTGGACGTCTCCTCCACTCAACCGAAAGAATCAACCCTGCAAAAAATACTCCACGTGCTCAACACTGGAGGATATGCGGTCGGTGGTCTTATAAGTGGAAAAGGAATCAAAGCCGGAATCCAAGAACACATCCAGCCGTCTGAAGCACTCGGAATCAAAAGCAAAGTCGGTGGTTTTATTGCAGACATCCTACTTGATCCGACAACCTACATCACATTCGGCTACGGGGCCGGTGCGAAGCTCGCAACGAAAGCTGGTACGGTCGTGTTGAGTAAAACCGGAACATCACTGCTCAAAAAGTCGATCCTTGAAGTCGGCGAAACGGCCGCACGAAAAGCACTCGCTGAAAAAGTGCTCGCAGAGGGAGGCGAAAAGCTTCTTGCCAAAGGAGGCCTCAAGGTCGCCGGTATGCAAGTGTTGCCTCGAAGTGCAGTTACTGCACCCTTCAGAGCGGCCGACTGGATCGCAGAGAAAACGCCAGTCGTCGGCAAAATGTACGAGAGTGCAAAAGACCTCGCTGGAAAAGCATTCGTGCCATTTAAGAGCATCAAAGAATTGCCAGGCCGGATCGGCGAGGACTACGTCGATAAGTTTTCACAATTTACCAAAGCAACCCGGTCCGAAGTCGGTAAAGCCGCTGACGAAGCAATTCAGCTTGGTAAGACTGCAACGAAGGAACTCGGAAAAGATGCCGGTACTAGAGTCGGCCGACTGATTGAGGGAATGACAGAGCTTCCGACAAAGACGGCCGACGGAGTCGAGCAAGTAGCCGCCAAAGGAAACAGCGTCATCGACAATATCATCCAACATATCCAAGGCGAGCATAAACGCTTTGCATCTTTAGAAAAAGAACGAGGACTGCTTGATACCGAGCTTCCGGATTATTTGCGTCACTACCTGACACCGGAGGGTCGTGAATTTATACAAAAGAATCCCGACGTTGCACAAGAGCTTCTACAAAAGACGAGAGTAAGCACTCCATTCGCAAAAGAAAGAAACCTCGACGACACGATCGTAAATATCAATAATTACTTCCGCAAAACTCACGGCGTGAAGCTATTTGAGCAAGACGCATTCAAAGCGTTCGGTGCTCGTAAAGCCGAGCACATCAAAGCCGTGAATACTTATGACTTCCTGACTGATGTCGGAAAGCAATTCGGTAAGCAAGCCGAAATGGTCACCAAAGAATTCAAACACCCGATAAGCGGACAGATGGTGAAAAAAGAGACTGCAAAACCAATCTTCGACAACGGAATGCGATACATCGAAAGCACCGTGCCTCAACTAAAAGGCGTACTTCTGCCCGAACAGATCGTGAAGCATGTCGAGGAAACTTATAAGGTACTGACAAGCGATGAAGCGACAAAGGGCTTTCTAAAAATCTACGACAAAGCTCTCGGATTCTGGAAAGGATCAGTGACTGGATGGTTTCCAGCATTCCACGTTCGAAACTCGATCGGTGGAGTTTTCAATAACTTTATAGCTGGAGTCAAAAATCCTGCACGATATCTGCAAGGAGATCAAATCGCTCGAGGCGCAAAAGGATCGATCACAACCACGCTGGGTACTAAATACACGTACCAGCAGATAAAAGAGATCGCCGAGAAGCTGGGAGTGGTAGGACAGCCCGGTTACTTGGATGTGATGCGTGAGGTCGAAAAGGATGTTGGCAAAGGTGCGGTCGGCAAACTTATGGATCTGCCAAAAAACGCAATGGAGATCACCGAGAACCGATTGCGTCTGCCTCTATTTGTTGATCGCTTGATTAAAGGCGATGTACCCGAGGATGCCGCAAAAGCAGTCTTTCAATTTCATTTCGACTACGCACCGGAAGCCCTCGCACCGTTTGAGCAAAACATTATGAAGCGACTGTTGCCGTTCTACCGATGGACTCGTGGCAATATTCCGCTTCAGCTCGAGCAGATAGTAAAGCAACCGGGTAAATACGCCGCCCTCGGCAAGTTTGTAGACAACCTTCAAGTCGACAAAGAAAAAGCAAAAGAAGAATTCCAGTATCTGCCTCCGTATATGCGAGAGGGATTGCCGGTCCGACTTGGCGAGAAAAACGGGTTCTCCCAGTACCTCTACGGTCTGGGTCTGCCAGTCGAGGATATCAACCGACTCTATAAAGGAAGCCCACAGCGAACACTGGCGAGCATGGTCGGCGAACTCTCACCGATCCTCAAGTATCCGATCGAAGCGGCCACCGGACAGAACCTATTCACCGGTGAGCCGATCAAAGAAGGAAGTCGTGTCTATCCATTCGTGAATGCCGTCCCCGGACTGCGTGACTGGTTAGAGGTCAGCGAACACAAAGACAAAAGCGGAAATGTCAGCTACCGAGCGAATGCTTACAAACTCCACTTCCTAAACACCGCCCTCGGTCGCTTTTACATAACAGCTGGCAAACTCTCCGATGACAACACGTCCGGAGTCATTAAATTTCTCTACGGACTCGTGGGTGCAAAAGCAAAGTCGGTCGACATGGAAAAAGAAAAGTTCTGGCGTGATCGAGATATCCAAGACCGACTTGAGGAGGAATTGGAAAGTAGAGGTCTGATCAATAGGTTCGACTCGGTGTACGTACCGAAATAACAATATGGACAAAGACAACTACCAAAACCAAATACAGGATGAGCGTCTGAATCGACTGGAAAATTCCGTAAACGAAATCAAAGACAATCATCTACCTCATATACAGACTGAGCTAACTAAGGTCGGCACGGACGTCGATTGGGTCAAACGATTTTTCTGGATTGTTGCCACCGCATCGGTGGGAGGTCTGATCACAGCCATCATCAACTTACTACTAACAATTAACAAATAAATTTATGAACATCATTCAAAAGAAATCTCCGAACTTCTGGACTGGCCGCAAAGGTTACCGGCCGGAGGGCGTGGTCATCCACATTATGGACGGCACGCTTATTGGCACTGATTCGTGGTTCGCAAATCCCTCATCACAAGTAAGCGCACATTACGGCATCGGAAAAAATGGCGAAGTCCACCAATACGTGCAAGAAAGTGATTCTGCCTGGCACGCCGGTCGTGTCGATGCACCTCTCTGGAAGCTTATAAAACCGAATGTGAACCCAAACCTGTACACGATCGGGATTGAACACGAGGGTAAGCCGAACGACGTGTGGACTGATGCCATGAAGCAATCAAGCGCAACCTTGATCCGAGAGATTTGTCAGCGATGGCAGATTCCAATCGACCGGGATCACATCGTTGGTCACTTTGAGATTTTCTCAAAGAAGCCAAACTGTCCGGCAAGCAACAAACAGATTCTCGACGAACTGGTAGCTCTTGCCGGCCAACAAACGACCAATCCCTCTATCGAGGACGGTGTGAGGAAAATCGAGGAAGGATTGGCAATTATTAAGCGAGCATTTTAACCACTATGACAACACCTCAAAAAGAAGCCCTGAAGCACCTTGCGATTGTGTTCTTTTACTCCGCAGTATCAGCAATCCTGCCGATACTGATTGCCTATGCCGAGAACGACCCTCGTTGGGCATTATTGATCCCAGTGATCAATGCTGGGTGGTATTCGGTGACACGATACCTCAAAGAACAGAGATTGATCGAGGATGCCCGAGGGGAGGAATAACCTCTAAAGCTTGCGGAAATCCGGTCCTAGTAGACCTTCTGTGCGAAAGCCGGAACGTCGAAAGAGGCCGGATTATCCTTGTAAATTCGCCTTAAATCACGTACAATTTTATCAACGCGACTGTAATGAAGCCCCCTAATGGGTTCTAACTTCGGGACATCGCCACCGCATGAGCCCCGCGAAATGCGGAGGCGAATAATGCGCCTGCGCGCATTACGTGAGAGATTCGAAGGGCGCAGTGATGTTTTTGTTTGCGCGAAGCGCAAGGCAAAAACCACGAGCCGGGTGAGGAATGGGTGGGGACCCGTTCCACCACAAGAGTACTTCCATTTTTATAGTCGTTTCACTCCTTAAAAATTAGGTCGCGCAAGACCTTTTGAGAGATTTTGCAAGGAACGAAGCAAAATATCCAAAAGGTGTACCTCTCCTGTAAGGAGAGCGAAAAATTTCCGTCAGGAAATTTATTTGTGACAGAATCTCTCCGCCTCCGCCATACAAAACCCGCCCCGTATAACTGGGGCGGGTGGAAAGAATCAAGTCTCAAAAGCGCGGTAAACGGCTCGGATGGCGCGTTCATAATCCTCATTGTCAACGCCGACCACAATGCTCGTGTCGTCCGATCCCTCGCTTATAGCTCTTATGAATATGTTTTCCGAGGCAAGCGCGGTGAAGGTCGCCGCATACACCGCCGGGGTCTGTACGAGAGCGCAGCCCACGATGCACACAAGCGCTACGTTCGTACGTACGGATATTTTATCCGCTCCGCAGGTTTTCTCAAGCGCCCGGACAATATCCGAAGCATCCGCAGTAAGAGCTTCGTTTGCGACGATCACGCTCAAGGAATTTATGCCGCCCGGAATGTGTTCAAGGTTTATTTTGAGATCCGCAAATACTCCGAGCATTCGCCACGCGAAACCCACCTCTTTATTCATCAGTGTTTTTTGGAGAGAAAAGATGGTAAACCCCTTTCGCCCCGCAATGCCGATGATTGATCCGGAGCATCGTTCCGGCCTCTGCCCGCAGGGAACGACGAGCGTTCCGCAATCGTCGGGACGGTTGGTGTTTCTGACATGGATCCGTATGTCCGTGTGTTGAAGCACCGAGATAACTTCATCGTGCAAGACATTTGCTCCCGTGTAAGCGAGCTCCTGCAGTTCCTGATAGGTGAGCGCATCAATGTTTCTCGCACCGGGAACAATCTTCGGGTCGGCGGCGAATACGCCGGAAACATCTTTCCATGTTTCGTATGTTTTGGCATTGGCAAGCATCGCGACGATCGCGCCCGTTATATCCGAGCCGCCGCGCTGGAACGTCCTTATTTCCGATTCTTGGCCAAAAACCGATCCATAGAAACCCGGGATAACGCATATTCGCGCGCTGTTGATAAGACGAGAAGAACATCGTTTCGTTGCTTCCATATCGAAATCTCCGGCAGTATTGAATCGGATGAATTCGGCGGCGTCTATAAATTCAGCTCCGATGGCTTCCGAAAGAATTTTTGCCATCAGGAATTCGCCTCGGCTTGCGGCAAAGTCCGGAAGCGTGTTTTTTACAGCCGCAACCACCCGCAATTCGTCGAGATGCGGCTTCAGGTCAAAGCGAAGCCCAAGGTCGGTTACGATATTTTGAAATCTCTCGGAAAGAGTCTTAAACAAGAGAGAAAACTCGGCATCTTGCGGCTCCGTGCGGCAGAGCGCATACAGAAGATCCGTTACTTTCGCGTCTCCGGCAAAACGCTCTCCCGGGGCGGATACGACAATATAGAGTTTACTCGCATCGTTTTTCCGGCAAACAATGTCAATGACTTTTTGTATCTGGATCGCGTTCGCAAGGGATGCCCCGCCGAACTTTGCCACAATGGTATTTTCCATAATCTCCTCCATAATTTGAGGTAATAAAATGTCCTCTTTTTTATTACCATTTTTTCCTCTTTTTTGCAAGGGTGGCGCTGAAATCCTTGACTTTTAGGATGAAGTATATTACAATGGAAAGTAATGAATTTGGACAGAAAAAGCGGAATCCCATGCTTCTTCTATCGGGATTCGCTTTTTTAGTTAACGTTCGCGGTATTTCCCGCGTAACATCTCATTGAATCGTATGGAAAAAAGATCAAACAATAGCGCTTCGCGCGGGCATTCTCGTCCGGCACGAAGCGGTTCGTGGGCGCCTTCGCGTTCTCGCGGTTATTCATCGGGAGGACGGACTACACCACCGGGCGGGTTTCGTTCCGGTGCGCTTTCGCGCGGACACGGCGGCCGACCTTCTTCGAGCGGGCGTCCGAGCCAAGGCAGGGGCGGCCGCTTCAAGGGCGCCCGCATTGATGTATCGAAATTTATCAATAAAGCGCGCATCGTGGAGGAAACCAGCGCTTATGTTCCGGAACATGCTTTCGCGGACTTCGCGCTTGATGCGCAGTTGAAAAGAAATGTCGCCGGGCGGGGATATATCACCCCGACGCCGATTCAAGACCGGGCTATTCCGCACATTCTTCGCGGGGAAGATGTCATCGGCATTGCAAATACCGGCACCGGAAAAACGGCGGCATTCTTGCTCCCGCTCATACACAAAATACTCGGCAACGGAGCGGAAAAAGCCATCATCGTCGTCCCGACGCGCGAACTCGCGCTTCAGATTCACGATGAGCTTCGCGCGGTAGTGAAAGGTCTCGGCATCTTCGCCGTTTCCTGCATCGGAGGGGCCGGGCTTGGCGAGCAGATGAAAAATTTGCGATTGAAACACAACTTCGTCATCGGCACGCCGGGGAGGCTGAAAGACCTTATTGAAAGAAAGGCGCTCGACATGTCGCGCTTTTCGACCATTGTCCTCGACGAAGCCGACCGCATGCTTGATATGGGATTCATTCACGACATGAAATTTCTCATGGCAAAAATGCCAGAGAAGCGGCACTCGCTCTTTTTCTCGGCGACGTTTTCTCCGGAAATCGAAAAACTCGTCCGCGGTTTCTTGAAAAATCCGGTGAAGATTTCCGTGAAAACCGGAGACACGGCAGAGAACGTGGATCAGGATATTGTCCGCGTGAGCGACAAAACGAAAAAGATGGAAGTCTTGCACGACCTCTTGAATAAGAACGGTTTTGCGAAAGTCCTCATCTTTGGACAGACCAAGCACGGCGTGGAAAAACTTTCCAAAGACTTGGAACGCCGCGGATTCAAGTCCGCCTCAATTCACGGGAACAAAAATCAGTCGCAGAGGAAGAAGGCCCTCTCTCTTTTCAAAGGCAATATGATAAACATCCTCGTTGCGACCGACGTCGCCGCGCGAGGGCTCGATATTGATAACGTGAGCCACGTCATCAACTACGATGTGCCGATGACCTACGAAGACTACACCCACCGCATCGGTCGAACGGGACGGGCGGGGAAAAAGGGAACGGCCATTACTTTTGTGGAGTAAAACTGTTTTTTTATGGTATCATGGAAGCATGAAAGTAAACAAAACACTCATTCTTTGGATAACAGGCATTGTCGTTATTGCCGGACTGCTTTTCTTTTTTCGCCACGATATTGCGCTTTTTGATTTCTTTTTCAAAACCGAGCGGGATGCTGGCGGAGAAGTTTCGGTGAGCGTTATTCCGCAATTTGAAAATGGCATTGATTTCAAAATCTCAATGGATACGCACGCCGGCGAATTGTCCGCGGATATGATGCGCGCGGCGGTGTTTGAAGATGAGGATGGTACGGTGCATCTGCCGACATCGTGGGAAGGCGATCCGCCCGGCGGGCATCATCGGGAAGGCGTTTTGCATTTCGGTACGTTTACTCCCATGCCGAAAAAAGTCGACTTCGCGCTTCTCGACATCGGCACCGTAAAAGAGCGGAAATTTTCGTGGATGGTGCCGTTGAAATAATTGAAACAAAATAGTTGAAAATGACCCCTCATCCCAACAAGGACAATCGGGTCAATTAGGGGTAATTGACCCGATTGTCCAGACTCCATTTTCCGACAAAATGGCAGAGCGGTATCTTTCGCAATTATTAAGGAGAGCCACAAATATGCTCTATCATGCCTATAGTTTTTTCATAGCTGCTAGAAAAAACTATAGGCAGAAAACTGAAATTCAATTGCAAGCTGTTTTTGCACGTCTGTCAGTGCGCCACGGTTACTCCATACACCCTTCGCGCGCCCGCCTTGAAGAGCATGCGGCGGGCTTCCGCGAGCGTGGCACCCGTCGTTATCACGTCATCAACTACCAGAACGGTTTTCCCGCGAATTTTTTCAGGGTTTCGTATCGCGAAACTCCCGCGTATATTTTGCAGGCGCTTTGCGCGATCCATAACGGACACCTGAGTATCGGTGTCCTTTATTTTACAAAGGACGCGCGTTTCAAGAATAAAGGACACCGGGTCTTGGCGCGATAATTCCTTTGCCAAGAGCTCCGCTTGGTTATAGCCGCGTTTTTTGAAGCGCCGCTTTGAAAGCGGTATTGGTACGACTATGCAGGCAGAATGGGCGGAGAGAGAGGAAAGGGGGGCGCTGAACGCGGATTTTTCCGCCAAGCGCTCCAAGAGGTCATCGCGGAGAGACTCCGCGATATCGGCGGCAAGCATTCGTTTGTTTTTGTATTTCAGTGCGAGCAGAGCATTTCGAACGGCGGGATGGCGGTATTCCCACAAAGAAAAAATACCATCGTGGCTCGAATTGCCGCGAACGGGGAGTTTTTTTCTGCAGTTGGCGCAGAAATGAGAATCTTTTTTCCCGCAGGCGACACAGCGGGGCGGAAAGAGTATCTCCGAAAGAGTTATCCACAATTTTCGTATTACGTCGGTATTCATGTTTTCCACCGTTTTTCTTTAAGGTTTTTTACGGCGCGTGGTATCATTAAAGCATACTTTATGGCATTTCCAACTTTCGATGTACAAAAGATGGTCAGTTCCGCGAGCCGGCTTTTCAAAAAGACCGAGAGCGTTATCGGTTTGGATATCGGGTCATCTTTCATTAAGGTGGTTCAGATTCGAAAAGAGCAAGGACGCGCCATTCTTGAAACATACGGCGAACTCGCGCTCGGACCTTACGGCGGGCTTGATGTCGGTCGGGCGACGAATCTTCCGCCGGAGAAGATAGCGGAAGCGATCAAAGATTTGTTTCGCGAGGCGAACGTAACGACGAAAGTCGGAGCGGTGGCGCTCCCGCTGTCCTCGGCGCTTTTGACGCTCATTGAATTACCCATGCTTGATGAAGACAAGCTTGCGAAAATGATACCGATAGAGGCGAGGAAGTACATACCGGTTCCCATCACCGAGGTTACTTTGGATTGGATTATTATCCCGTCCCCCGAAGATCCGAGCAAAGAAACCGATCCGGCAAAACAAAGAATCCAGGTAATGATTGTCGCCATTCATAATCAAGTGTTGAACAAACATCAGGATATCGTATCAAAAATCGCTCTGGAGGGGTCATCTTTTGAGATAGAAGTGTACAGCTCCATCCGCGCGACTCTCGGGCATGACATGACGCCGCTCATGTTTCTTGACATGGGGGCGGGGATAACCAAGCTTGCGCTGGTGGAGCAAGGCATCATAAAAAGCGTGCATATCATAAGCCGCGGTTCTCAAGAAATGACGCTCGCACTCTCTCGTTCATTGAACATAAGCATTGCAAAAGCGGAAGGGTTGAAAAGAAACATCGGTCTTCTCGGGAAAGACGAAGAAGGAAAAAAAATTTCCGCAGTTATTGAATCCACAGCCAGCTATATCTTTGCGGAAGCAAACAGAGTATTATTAAATTATCAGCATAAGAACGGTCGTTCAATCAGCAAGGTGGTACTGACCGGTGGCGGCGCGCTTCTCAAAGGCTTGCCGGAATTTGCTCGAAGGTGGCTTGAAGCGGAAGTCGTACTCGGCGATTCTTTTGCCAAGCTTGAGTCGCCCGCGTTTCTCCAGACCGTACTCTCCGATGCGGGTCCCGAATTTTCCGTTGCTATCGGGCTGGCGCTCAAAAAGTTGCAAGAAACAAGGTAGACGTAAACATTATGGATACCAGACTTCGCACATCATTCATACCCAAAAAAGCCCTCATCTTGAAAGGTGAAGCGGCGGGCGGGCGCATCTCCGTCAATCTTTTCCTTTCTTTCGGAATGATAGTTTTTTTCCTCATGATTGCGCTTTCCGGGGGAGTATATCTCTACCGGGCGGTCATTCGAAACAAGATTGCCGAAGAGGGCATCGCTCTCCAAAAGGCGGAAAAAGCGTTTGAACTGCCGCTGATCGCCGACATTAAACGCCTTGACAATCGCATCGCGGCGGCAACCATCATTTTAGGAAACCATACGGTTGTTTCGCCCGTTTTCGACATGCTGGAAACGCTGACACTCAAGACCGTCCGGTTTACCGGGTTTGATTACACGAATGTGAACGGGCCGAAGATTTCTCTCGACGGAGAAGCGAAGAGCTATACATCCGTCGCGCTTTTGGCGGATTCTTTTGCCGAAAACGAGAAGATAAAAAATCCCGTATTTTCGAATTTGAATTTGAACGAAAAAGGCGACGTGAATTTTTCTTTTACCTCTCCACTCGACCCTTCCATGGCTTCATTCAAAAAGTATTTTGGAGAAAGTCTGACGGCCGCGCCGTAGCGGCATAATTCTTCATATCTTACAACAAAACATGAAAAACTTGATTGCCATACTTCTTACCGTCGCCGCTATCGGTTTGTTTTATTCGTATGTAAGCCCGACATACGAAGAAATAAAAGTCTTGCGGGCGGAAAAGGCGGAATATGACGAAGCACTGAACAATTCTCAAAAGGTTCAAGACGTGCGAGACGAGCTTCTCGGAAAATACAACGGTTTCCCGCCGAACGATCTCAAGCGTCTTGAAAAACTTCTGCCGAATTCCGTTGACAATATCCGTCTTATCATAGAAGTGGACGGCGTCGCGGCGCGCTATAACATGATTCTTAAGAACGTTGAAGTTTCCGCTCCGCCGTCGGACATTTCCTCCCCCGAAACCTCAAACCGAGCGTTGCAAGAAAAAACAATCCCCTATGGAACAACGAAGCTTTCTTTCGAAGTTGCCGGAACGTACGAGGCGTACAGAAACTTCATCAAAGACCTCGAACAAAGTTTGCGCGTAGTTGATATTATAGGAATATCGTTTTCTGTGGAAAAGGGAGAAAAAGACATCTTTAACCTGTATAAATTCAAGACATCAGTGCAAACGTATTGGCTGAAGCAAACATAGAAGTTTTGATCCGGATAAATTTATTTTTATGTTCAAACACACAAAAACCATAATCGCATCAATCATGTTTTTCACGGCGCTCGCGTTCGCTCATTTTTTTCAAAACGGGGCGCAGGCGCAGACGGAACCGCTCGTCGTCCCGGACGAGGTTTCGGCAGAGGGCGGCAGTAATCAAAAAGGAAGAGAGATATTGGCCTTGCTTGACGACTTAAAAAAGATACGGCTTGATGAAAACGTTTTTTCCGATCCGGTGTTTCAGTCGCTGAAAGATCTGAGCGTGGTGCTCATGGTTGAACCGAGAGGAAGACCGAATCCATTCGCTCCTATCGGGAAAGATGCTTTCTTGAGTGAAACGGGCGGCTTTGCGACGACCAGTCCGCGCGGCATTCCTTTCAGTAGTGGGAACTAATGACATGAACTTTTTAGAGTTTCTTTCAAAAAAAGAAGCGATTGCCGCGGAAGATGTCCCGCGTTTGGAGGAGATTGTCCGAACGGAGGGAGTGAGTGTTGAACAGGTGCTGATAAAACAGGGAATTATTCCCGAAGATGTCTTCTTGCGCCTGAAAGGAGAATACTTCAACATGCCGGTGAGGCCGCCCGGAGAAGTGAAGGTTCCGGCTGAAATATCCAAACAAATACCGCAGGAGTCTTCCCTCCATTACAAATTCATGGCCACCGGCGTCAAAGACGGCGTTTTGGAAATGGGCATCGTGGATCCGGACAATATTGAGGCGATGGATGCCATTCAGTTTATTTCGTCAAAAATAGGCATGCCGTTTAAGATTTTTTTGATCTCGGAAAGAAATTTTGACGAATTTGCGAATCGGCGCGGCGGGATAAGCGGAGAAGTGGATACCGCTTTGTCCGAATTTGAAACGGAGCGCGGCACGGAAGACGCTCCGAAACCGGACGAAATTCAAGACATTGACGCGCCAAAAGCCATAGCCGGCAAAAAAGGCGAGACTATCGTAGAGGATGCGCCGGTAACGAAAATGGTCGCGGTTATCCTGCGGCACGCGACGGAAGGAGGCGCTTCGGATATTCACATAGAAAATATGGGGGAGAAGATCCGCGTCCGTTTTCGGGTTGACGGAACGCTTCACACGAGCCTCTTGTTGCCCGCGAGCGTTCATTCCGCCATCATGTCAAGGATAAAAATCTTGGCGAGCCTGAAGCTGGACGAAAAAAGAAAACCGCAAGACGGCCGTTTTTCCGCTCGCATTGACGGAAGGAAGATTGATTTTCGCGTATCAACTCTGCCGTCGTATTACGGAGAAAAAGTGGTTTTGCGTATTCTTGATTCGGAAAAAGGAGTGCTTTCCCTCACGTCCGTCGGCATGAACGATGTTGATTTGGAAATGGTTCGCGAAGCGCTGAAGCGTCCTTACGGCATGATCCTCCTGACCGGACCCACCGGTTCCGGAAAATCCACGACGCTGTACGCCATGCTCAACGAACTTGACCGCGACAGCGACAATGTCATCAGCCTGGAAGATCCGGTGGAGTACAGCATGCCCGGAGTCAATCAATCCCAAGTGCGGCCCGAGATCGGATACACGTTTGCGAGCGGACTTCGTTCCATTTTGCGCCAGGACCCGGATATTATCATGGTGGGGGAGATACGAGACAAAGAAACCGCGAGCCTTGCCGTTCAGGCCGCGCTTACCGGGCATCTTGTGTTTTCGACGCTTCATACCAACAGCGCCACCGGCGTGATAACGCGCCTTATTGACATGGGCGTTGATCCGTATTTGATAGCCCCGACACTGCTTTTAGCTATCGGACAGCGGCTGGTTACCAAGCTGTGTCCCGGCGGGGGAAAAGAGATTCCCGTAACGGAAGCGATGAAAATGATTATTGATAAAGACTTCGCTGATCTCCCTGACGAGTTCTTGAAGAAAATCAACATACCGGATCATGTGTATGAAGCGGCGCAAACCACGGAATGCCCTTCCGGAGTGCGGGGGCGGCTTGCCGTATTCGAGATGCTTCAGATTGACGCGGATGTTCAGAGCATTATCTTAAAAAATGCCGGAGAAACCGCCATATACGATATGGCGCGCAAGAAGGGAATGTTGACGATGAGAGAGGACGCCATGCTGAAAGCCTTTGAGGGGAAGATTCCATTTGTGGAAGTGAACAAGCTGTAATATAATGAAGAATCAAGAGCGGTCGAGGAGTAATACAAACAAACCATTATGGAAAAGAAAGAACCGGAAAAGAAGTACAAAATACTCATCGTGGAAGACGATAAGTTTTTAATGGATATGTATACCGTGAAGTTCGGCGAATATAATTTTGACATTACTTCGTCGTTCGCCGCGCCGGATGCTCTTTCCAAATTGGAGGAAGGGCTTCACCCCGATATTATCCTTACAGACATCGTTATGCCCATCATGGACGGATTTGAATTTTTGGCCGAGCTTCAGAAAAAAAAGCTCGCGAAAGATTCCGTTATAGTCGTACTCTCCAATCTCGGGCAAAAAGAGGACATAAACAAAGGAGTTTCTTTGGGCGCTTCGGGATATATAGTAAAGGCCACGTCAACCCCGACCGAGGTGGTGAAAAGGGTGCTTGAGATAGTGGAAGGACAGAAAAAATAAAACATAAATTTACAAACATGACAGACCCAAAACGAGAATTAGAAGATCTTATTTTAACGGTTATCCGCGAGGACGCTTCAGATCTCCATCTTTCGACGGGCAGGGTGCCGCACATTCGCGTTATGGGCGATCTCGTCCCTCTGGTAAAAAAGGAACCTTTTACCGGAGAAGAGATGCTTTCCATCGTTACGCTGATGCTGACGGACGACAGAAAAGAAAAGCTCTTTAAGTCTTTTGAAGTTGACTTTTCTTACAGTTACGGAGCGAAAGCGCGATTTCGCGGCAATGCTTTTTTCCAAAGAGGGGTTGTGAGCGTTGCACTCCGTCTTATCCCCGAGTATATCCGAAATATCGAAGAGTTGCACCTTCCTCCCATATTGGAAACTTTTTCGAGGAAAAAACAGGGATTCTTTTTGGTCGTGGGGCCTATCGGGCAAGGAAAGTCAACCACTCTCGCGGCATTGATCCAGCTCGTGAATCAAGAGCGCGCCGAGCATATCCTTACCGTGGAAGATCCGGTCGAGTATATTTACAAGCCGGTGAAATCAATAATTGATCAGAGAGAGATACACACGGACACGGCGGATTTCCACTCCGCCCTTACCGCCATGTTCCGACAGGATGTTGACGTGGTTATGATCGGAGAGATGCGCGATTTTGATACGATTTCAACCGCCGTAACCGCCGCCGAAACGGGACATCTCGTTTTTTCCACTTTGCACACGAACGATGCCACGCAGACCATAGACCGTATTATTGACGCTTTTCCCCCGGAACAGCAAAATCAGATCGGCGCGCAATTGGCGGAAAGCTTGCTCGGCGTTTTTTCCCAGCGCCTCATTCCGCGCATTTCAGGCGGACTTGTTCCGGCGTATGAACTTCTCATAAACAACAACGCCGTCGCGAACCTCATTCGTGAACGGCGGTCGCACGAAATACCACGCGTTATAGAAACCGGAGCGGAAGCCGGAATGATAGATTTCAACCGATCGCTTGCCCAGCTGGTGCACGATGGCGAGATCACTCAGGAAAATGCCATGCTGTATTCCACGAATCAAAAAGGATTGGAGAGGTTTTTGTAAGAACCCGTTCAGAGTCTCACGTTTTTGCTTTTACGTTGTCGTTTTTATATTTTCATTTTTACTTTTTCACTTGAAACATGCTTTTCAAATATCAAATCATAAATCAAGGCGGTGCCGAGGAAAACGGCTCCATTGAAGCCATCAATATTGACGTTGCCATAAGTTCGCTTCAGAGGCGCGGATACGTCATTTCTTCCATTAAACCCGCGGACAGCGGCAGTATCTTCCGGAGCGTGGGGGCGTTGTTTGATAAGGTTTCAAACAAGGAGATCGTCATGCTTTCAAGCCAGGTTTCAATCCTTTTTAATTCAAATGTTTCCGCGTTGCGCATTTTCCGGCTCCTTGCCGAAGGCTCCGAGAATAAAATTCTTCAACAGCGGCTCGGCGATGTCGCTGAGGATATTCAAGGAGGCACGGCCCTTTCGAGCGCCATGTCGAAGCACCCCTCCATTTTTTCCGATTTTTACGTAAATATGGTCATGGCGGGAGAAGAATCAGGAAAACTTTCGGAAACATTTAACTATCTGGCGGCATATCTTGAAAGATCATACGAATTGTATTCAAAAACAAAAAACGCACTCGTGTATCCGGCGTTCGTTATCGGCGCCTTTATCGCGGTGATGACGCTTATGCTTATAGTGGTTATCCCGAAGCTTTCCGCCATCCTCATAGAATCCGGACAGCCCATACCGGCGTATACGCGCGCGGTGATCGCTTTAAGCAATTTTCTCACGCATTACGGCGTTTTTTTTCTCATATTCCTTATCGTAAGCGGCGTTCTTCTTTGGAAACTGGGGCTTCCGGGTGGGAAAAAGTCCTTCTCTTCCATCAAACTTTCCTTGCCGCTTTTCGGCTCTCTTTTTAAGAAAACCTACCTCTCCCGCATTGCGGATAATCTTGACACCATGCTTTCAAGCGGCGTTCCCATGCTTCGATCCATTGAAATTACCGCCAAGGTGGTCGGGGACGACACATACAAAGACATCATGTTCGATGTCGGCGAAAAAGTAAAAGCGGGGAGCTCTCTTTCGGACGCGCTCTCTCATCGGGAGGAAGTTCCGAACATCATGGTGCAGATGGTGAAGGTGGGGGAGGAAACCGGCGAACTCTCCACCATTCTCAAGACGCTTGCGAAATTTTACAAACGCGAAACGGACGCGGCGGTCGATACGCTTGTCGGACTCATCGAGCCGGTCATGATTGTTTTGCTCGCGGTCGGCGTGGGAACGCTTCTTGCATCCGTTTTGGTGCCGATTTACAATATCACCGCAAGTATATCGTAATCTACTTATCCACACCGTGTTTTGGCATAATATTTCCGCGCATGGTATCATCTTAATAAGATATTATTTGCGTGTACAGCACGGGTCGTTGTATTAGAAAAAGTTATTAGTAAGCTTACTAACCATAATTTTATATATGAAAAATAGTAAAAAATACTTTGGAAAGGAAAAAGGTTTTACGTTGATTGAGCTTCTGGTTGTTATTGCTATCATTGCGATTCTTTCGACGGTCGTTATGGCCGGGTTAAACAGCGCGAGGCAGAAAGGGAGGGACGCAAAGCGAATTTCCGACGTAAAGGCGGTTCAGTCCGCTCTTGAATTGGCGTTTGATACGTGCGGGAGCTATCCTTCCGTAGATACGCTGGCAACTATAAGCGCGGCAGGCGGCGGTGCTTCCGTTCTCGGCCCGACCACTCCTTGCGGAGGAGGGACGATGGCGCAATTTATGGCTCAGGGTCCCGTTGCTCCGACGCCTCCCGCGGGAAATATCTACCAGTATTGCTCCAGCACCGCGGTAACTCCGACTATTGCGGCAACAGGGTGTGCGGCGAATGGGACAAATTATCTTATCACCTTTACTCTTGAAGGCGTAACCGGCGGAGTTGCCGCTGGCGCCCACAGCGCCAATGCATCCGGCATAAACCCGGGCAATACCTAGTTCGTTGCTCGACTGTCAATTCAAAACCCCGCCATACCGGCGGGGGTTTTGGCGGCAGAATGATTTCACATTCGTACTTCTCGTTTTTTCAATTCCCGTATGTACAAAAGGTATTTTTCGGCTTGCTCGCGGAGTATTTCATTGTCGGCGGTTTCGTATAACGTTTCCCATATCTGCTCCATTTCTTCCAACTGATTTTTTTGCGAAGCGTATATTTCCGGCATTTTTCTTACATTTTCCGGCGCGCCTTCTTGGCTTGCGGCAATCAGAAAATATTTTGCGGCATTCAACCGATCTTTCAGATTCATGTGGTAGACGAGGGCGAGATAATACGGGATACGCCAGTCATCGGGAACATTTTTTATTCCTTTCTCGCCAAGAGCTATCGCTCCATCAGTTTTTCCGAGTCCGGGGAGAAGAAGCGTTCCGAAAGCATACGGGAATCCCCACTTGGGGTCAAGATCGGTAAGGATTTGTATTTCTTTGCTGAAGCGTTCGTATTGCCCCGTTGTGTCGAGCCATGTATACACCCCTTGATTAATCTTTAGCCACACGAAACCAGCGGTCGCGGAATGGAGCCCGAGGTCAAGCGCTTTGATTGCGCGGGCGGGCGGCAGGGTGCTTACCGTTTCCGGCAGGGGTGTTTTTGTGCGGGAGTATTCCGCTTGGGATACAAGCACCAAAGCAAGAGAAATGCAGAGGATAGCTGGAAAAATGGTGTTTTTTTGCGGCGAAAGCATACAAGTGTTACAGTTCGCGCTTTGATAAGAAAATTGACGCAAGTCCGAGGAAAAAAACGATAAGACCCAAAGCGTAGGCTATGGTGAAAAGTATTTCCGCGGAAGAAATTGAAAACCCGTAGACGATGGAATTTCTGATATTGAATTTTTCAAGATCGGGAAAGACATAAAAGAATCCCCGAATCGCCGTTTGGAAAAGCTCGCCCCCCGATCGTTCTGCGATTTGCATAAGGAGCGCGGATGAATGCCCGAGATAGAGGATGGTTACGGTTGCGGCAACGGAAAGGGACGGCCTTGTGAATGCCGAGAAAAATATGATAAGCGCTATAAAGATCGCCATCTCAAGCATTTGGAGGAAAAGCGCAAGAAGCGCCGGCGCGTCAAAAACGGATGCCCCGACGTACACCATCGCGAGATACACCGCCGAAAATAAAGCCGTAGCGATAAAAATGGTCAAGAAAAGTCCGAAAAATTTCCCCACGACGATTTCCGCGGAACTAACCGGCCTGGAAAAAATGAAATAAATCGTCTTTTTCTCGAATTCTTTGGAAAGGAGAGAGGAGCTTAAAATAACGGTGAGGATAATGCCGAAGAGATAAATGCCGCCGAGCCCGATAGATCGAAGAACATGAGTTTCTTCTCCGAGCGATGCGGCGCTTATGTAGAAAAGAATGACGGCGAAGATGACGGCAAAAAATCCGATTGCATGGAAAATCTTGTCGCGGATGCTTTCACGGAAAGTGTTAATGGCGATGGCGGTCATATTTTTTATCGTGTTTTTCATGGTAGAAGTATTTGATTGCGAATTTTACGACATACATGAAATTTTCAAGTCCTCGGGTCGCTTTGCGGAAGCCAACATTGAAAATTTCATGTATGTCGTAATTCGCGGTTCTCAAGCGATTCCACGGTATCGACAAATTGCTTTTCCAGAGTTTTCCCCGCGCAAAAATCCGGAATGTTTCCCGAATAGACGAGCCGCCCTTTGTGAATAATGGCGATTTCGTCGCAGAGTTCTTCCGCGTCAAAAAGGATATGAGAGCTGAAAAAAATGGTTTTCCCTTCATCCCTCAATTCTGTAATGAATTGCTTGAACGCTTTTCGCCCTATCGGGTCAAGGCCGTCGAGCGGTTCGTCAAGAAAAATATGAGTCGGTTCATGGACTATCGCTTGGGCGAAAGCGAGCCGCTGGCGCATGCCTTTGGAGTATTCTTTAATGGGGAAGTGGCGGGCATCAAAAAGTCCGACTTTTTTGAAAATTTCTTCTGATTTTTTTTCTGTAAAATCGCCGCTTCCGCGCGAGAGGGTTTCGCAAAAAGAGAGAAATTCGTTTCCGGTGAGATATTCATAAAAACTTGGCAATTCGGGCATAAATCCGATGTGTTTTTTTACGTCCCGGTCCGTTATCGGTTTGCCGTCAAAAAGAATATCTCCCGAATCGGGCGAAGAAATGCCGGACATCATTTTGAGAGTAGTGGTTTTTCCCGCGCCGTTTGCGCCCAAGAACCCGACGATGTTTCCCTGCCGTATGGTGAGGGAGAAATGATCAACCGCAACGCGGCCCCCGTATGTTTTTACAAGATTTTTAATCTCAATCATGGATTTTGAACATCTTAATAACTCACCTTACGCACGACTGGAAAGATTTGGTCGGTGAGTCCACCACAAGAGTACTTCCATTTTCTAATCGCTTCGCTCAAGAAAATTAGGTCGCTCCTCTTGGAGGTCTCACCGCCAAATCCACGACTTTTTCGGTATCGGTTTTTGGCGGTTTCACCTCCAAGAGGAGGAAAAACCGACCAAAAACCGATACTGAGACCGTACGCTATCGTAATCGTGCGTAAGGTGAGTTAATAATCTCATGCCTGTGCGGAAATCGCAAACAATATCAATATATTGACAAACAGTGTTACCAATGCTTTACTTAAGAAAGGCGCTTTTCAGTCGTTTTTGAAAAATCGTGGAGGTTTTGTGAGTGTTATCATAGGCAAAGTAATTTTTATCTTCGGCGGCATCGCCGTCATCTGCTGGCTTTGCTTCCGCATCTGCAAGATGGATGGGAAAAGGGAAAAATCAGAAACCGAAGATTAAAAAAAAGACGCGAACTCGGGCGGCCGTTTCAACGGCTCGCCTTTTTTTGTGGATAACTCGAGTTTATCTTGCGTAGAGGGGGGGGTATAATTAAGAGAACTTAACAACGCTGTTAAATAATCATTTTTTTATGACTGAAAAAATAAAAAACCTCGTTCGCGTCGCCGTCCTCTCCTTCATCTTTTCCGCCGCCATCGGTTCGGCTCTTGCCAACTGGTCGCCGCCGGCGGGAACCCCTCCGTTCAACAATATCCCCCCGCCGATTAACGTCGGCGCCGCCACGCAGGAGAAAGCGGGGAATTTGTTTCTTGGTAATTGGCTCATTGCCAAAAAAGCACAAACCACTTCTTCTACCGTATCGGGCGATAACGGCAAAGTGTTAACGACGAAGGATTATGTTGACGCGAGACTCTTGGCTTGCGTTACCGGTTCTCTCTATAACTCTGGCTCAGGCATGAAAAAAAATATTACTGATCAGATAAATACCTCTGGAAACACATGGAGCGGCGTTTTTTCGGAGGATCAGTACAATGGAGGCGAGGATGAATGGGGACAAAGCTGTAAGACGGGGTGGGCACGCACGGGGTGCAATATCATGTCGTTTAATTATGGTGACAATACCGATGCCGATCTTGTTTCGAGAAACAACGGATGTTTTTCTGATGACGAAGAATATGATAATTTTGGTACCATTTATACAACATGTTGCCGAATAGAGTAATTCATACCTTTTCTTTTTCCAATTTTTTGGTATTATGGTCTGATGCAAAAAAGAATTTTCGCGGGGGAAGCGCGCAATCATATCGGAGAAAACATTCTTCTGAAAGGATGGGTGGACGTCCGGCGCGATCATGGGAAGCTTATTTTTCTTGATATCCGGGACGCGAGCGGTATGGTGCAAGCGGTGGCATTGCCGAATCACGCGGAGGCGCGCGAAACATGCTCGCGGCTTCGCGATGAATGGGTAATCGAAGCAATCGGGAAAGTAAACAAGCGTCCAGAGAAAATGGTAAACGCCGAAATTCAGAATGGCGATGTGGAGATTGAGTTGCTTGAAGTGAAAACGCTTTCTCCTGCGGAAACCCCCGTTTTTGACGTGCGGGGAGACGGGCGTGAAATAGGCGAGGAACGCCGCCTGAAGTACCGATATCTCGACCTCCGGCGCCCCCGCATGCAGAAGAATCTTCTCGCCCGGCATACCGTCATTAAACATATCCGCGACCATCTTTCGGAGAAAGGATTTATTGAGGTGGAAACGCCGATACTTACGAAATCAACTCCCGAAGGCGCGCGCGATTATGTCGTGCCGTCGCGCGTGTATCAGGGGAAATTTTACGCTCTCCCGCAGTCGCCTCAGCAGTATAAACAGCTCTTGATGGCGTCCGGCGTGGAAAGATATTTTCAGATTGCGAAATGCATGCGCGACGAAGATACGCGCGGAGATCGCCAGCCGGAATTTACACAGCTTGATATGGAAATGGCGTACGCTTCCGAAGAAGACGTTATGTCCTTGAATGAGGCGATGCTGATTGATATCATAACCGCGCTCTATCCGGAGAAAAAAATACAAGAGACGCCGTTCCCGCGCATCACCTATAAAGAAGCGATGGAAAAATACGGCACCGACCGCCCGGATATCCGTGCCGACAAGAATAATCCGAATCTCCTCGCATTCGCTTGGATCATTGATTTTCCATTTTTTGAGAAAACCGAGGATGAGAAGTGGACATTCACCCATAATCCTTTTTCGGCGCCGAAGCCCGAACATGCCGAAATGCTCATGAAACAAGAGAATATCGGAGAAATTCTTGCGACGCAGTATGACATCGCGCTCAATGGTTTTGAAATCGGCGGCGGAAGCATCCGCAATCATCGCCCGGACGCCTTGAAAAAAGTCCTTGAGGTTCTCGGGTATGACGAAGAAAGAATCCAAGAAAATTTCGGGCATATGCTTGAAGCGTTTTCATACGGCGTACCGCCGCACGGCGGCATCGCGTGGGGGCTTGATCGTTTTCTTATGCTTCTGCAGGGAGAAGAGAGCATCCGCGAGGTCATCGCTTTCCCGAAAACGGGTGAAGGCCGCGACTTGCTGATGAATGCGCCCGCGGAGATTGAAGAGAAACAGCTGAAGGAATTGGGAATCGTAATAAAAAGCAAAACATAAAGATTTTGATGTAAATAAATTGTGGATAGCGCAATCTTTTTTTATGGTATGATAAAAGCATAGAAAACGCTAACTATTCGCACTATGCTGTTAAAGAAAAAAGAAGAACTCGAAATGACGGGCGGTACGCCTGCCGAATCGTCCCAAAAAGAGCCGGTTCAAACTCCGGTGCGTGAAAAAGATTGGCAGGCGCCGCCGCAGGAGAGCGCCGTTACGGCGGAAGGCGTCCATCCGCCCCCGGCAACCATTTCCAGAATTTCTCCGCCGTTGCGTGGCGGGCTTATGCGGAAGATGGAAATAGCGCCTGAAGATGACGCGGACGGCCAAATGACCCCCGCCATATGGTTGAACGAGGTATTCATGGAAGCGGTTCGCATGGAGGCGTCTGATGTCCACATCATTCCGGAGAAGGATTACTTATCCGTAAAATTCCGCGTAAACGGAGTGATAAACGAAGTGGCGAGATGGGACATTGACTATCACGACATGATCATGTCGCGCATCAAGGTCATTTCGGGTTTGCAGGTGGTTGAAAAAAATATCCCGCAAGACGGGCATCTCGAACTGCTTTTTGAAGTGCCGTTCGGCGACGCGGCGAATCAAGGATCTCTCAAAGAGTATAATTTCCGCGTTTCCACAATGCCGACCATCAACGGAGAAGCGGCGGTGCTTCGCGCACTCAATAAAGACGGGACACTGCTCAGTATTGAGGAAGTCGGACTCTCGGAAAAGGCGCTCCTCTCAATGAAAAAGATTTTGCGCCGCGGGCATGGCGTCGTCCTTATGACCGGACACAGCGGTTCCGGAAAAACCACAACGCTGTATTCCGCGCTGAATTATTTGAATACGACGGATAAAGCCATTCTCACCATTGAAGATCCTGTTGAATACCGCATCGGCAATATCCGCCAGTCTCAAGTCAATCTCGCTACCGGATATACTTTCAGTGTCGGATTGAAAGCGCTCTTGCGGCAGGACCCGGATGTCATTATGATCGGCGAAATCCGGGACGAAGAAACCGCCGGCATCGCGATGCGGCTCGCGCTCGTCGGGCGGCTTGTGCTTACCACGCTTCACACCAACAGCATTTCCGGCGCCCTCGTGCGCATGACCGACATGGACATAGGAAAGTCCGTTATCTCCTCCGCCTTTATCGGGATTATCGCGGAGCGTCTGGTGAAAAAAATATGCGATCAGTGCCGGATCGAGTCCGTTCCTCCGTACGAGCTCTTAAAAATGTTTGACATACCGTGGCCCGAAGGCATAAAGGTATACGCCGGGCAAGGATGTGATGCCTGCAATCATACCGGCTACAAAGGAAGAATCGGAATTTTTGAAGTTCTTGAAATTGATGAAAATTTCCGCAATCTCATCATTCAGCAGGTTCCCGGAAATATCCTCGACGACTACGTGAAAAGCCATGTCGTGGAAACGCTCCGCGAGGACGGGTTTGATAAAGTGCGGCGGGGGATTACGACGCTTGAGGAGGTCATACAAGTTACAATATAAGAGTTCTCAGTTGGTATTGACTTTTTGTTACACATATGTATTATAAGTACGGGTTCGTCTCCTTGTATGTTTTGGATAGTGTTTCCATGTATGCGAGGTGGCGGGGTTTCTCTCATTTTCAATCTTTTTAGAGGATGTAAAAATGGAAAAATTTTGTGAGTTTTTTGACAACAATATTGCGGCTTCAAAGCCGCCAATGCTTTCTGGGAATTATGGCAGAAAGCATGCAAAGAAAAAACAGATAGCCGAGGCGCTTTGTCTTTGGACAGCGGTTTGCTGTCTTCGCGAGCTTGCTTTGGCATATCGTCGAGAAACAAGTGATGCCGGCCCGATGAACGCCTTGAATAATTCTCGCATAGGCGTCCATCGGGCGCTTTTGCAAAGAGATATATGGCTCAAGCACCAAAACCCGTATGTGCGGGTGGTGGCGCGGATGGAGCAGTTTCCGGATGAAGTATTCCGTCGCATGTTATGGTTCCATAATATGGACTTTTGGGGCGATGAAGCATTTTTGCGCCGCTTATCCGAGGATGACATTTCGGCAATCAATGCCGCGTATGATGCGCTTTTCGGATCACATCCGCACCTTCCGGTGTGTATGACAGAGGGGCTTGTGAACAATCTTCGCCGCCATTTTGAAGGGGAAGAAACCGCAGACGATGTGCTTTCTTTACCGATTATTCTCACAAGGCGCTATAAGAAAGCGCCGGCGTTTTCCATTAACTTTTTTGATATGGATTTCGGATGCGTCCGATATGCCGATGCGGTGAATGATCACGAGCACCCGACAGGCGTTATAGCTCAGTTTGACGGCAGTCCGTGGGTCGTCAACAAAGAATACGGGAAATATGATTGGCTTTTCAGGAAGATCCGGCATAATGCCTTATGGGACATCGGCGATACAGAAGTGAGGGAAGGCAAGCATTTATGTCCTGGGATATGGACGACACTCGGACTTCTTGCTTTCATTTTTATCTCACCGTTGTTCCTCACTAAAGCTCTCTTTGCCGCGCTCTCCCCGGACTCATTCGGATTTTGGGGTTCCGTATACGGCTTGATCGGACTGCCGACGCTCTTCGTGCTTCTCCGCGCCGCTTTGGTAGGGTGTGCGGAAGCCCTCATTTCGCCGTGGGAGCAGTGCCGTACGTGGTGGGAGGATGTCGTGTGGTCGCGAGTCGAAGAAAAACACAAGCCCAACAAAGAGTTCTGGAAAAAAGCGAGCGAGTATGGCAGAGCAATGATTGTTGGTGTTGTGATTTGCGTCATATTTTTTGCGCTTGCGGCCCTTTTTTACTTCATGTCGAACAAAAGCATGCCGTTCGGACTCGTGAGCGCGGCCTTTCTCGTCGGCCATTGGCTATACGGGATAATTGAAGGCGAAGAAGGGAAGCTCAAATGGATGTGGCCGACCGAGGTGCCCTATGTCGGGAAACCGGCAAGCGTGCTCCTGCCTTTGTGGCTTCTTTGGCTTGACGGGGAGATATTGCTCTCTTTCATCCTCAAAAACCTCGCCCCGATACTTCTCTGGAGTATCTTTGCGGCCTATGCGTGGGCGTGCGTGGTCGTTCCCAAGAAGTTTGACGAATGGATTGAAAACGATGACCCGCGCGGAGAAAAGATAGACCGCGCTAACGGCATATTTCAATGGGTGTTAGGATTAATGGCGATGGTTACGCTTGTGTTTGCGGTGTGGGTTATTTATCTAATCGCGTCCAACGGATCATTCTGGATTTTCTTTCCAATGTTGGCGACCTTTGTTCTCGCCGGAGTGTTTTCCCTCTCTTTCTTTAAAGAGAGGGATCCGGAGAAAACGTACTGGAAAAGAGCGGTGGGAAGAAAAGTAACATCCGCGTATGCATCCTTTGTCTCTTCTTTCGCCTCAAATGCGTGGGTGAGAAGTCTTGATGACCCGAGGGAAATGTTTCTGAAAGTTTATCGTTTGTGGTCCGCATGGCCGAACGGCATGACACAGGGGTATTTTTACTCTCGTATGGCATCCAATCTTAATGCGGATTTGTACGCTTTGATAGACGGCTATCTCGATGGATTTGAGTTCATGGGGGATAAACAAAAGGAGAAATACAGCCTATATTTCTTCAAAGGCGTCTCCTTTGAAGAAGCGGTCCGCTTGGTGGAAGAGGGAGAAAAACAATGGAAAGAAATCAAGCAAGGGCTATACTGGGCGTATTACTACGTCCTGTTCGGGTGGCTGTGGGGATTGATTGGACGCATGTTCTCGTGGCTCGGCAAAATGGCGGAACATGCCATTATCTTGATTGAAACCTTTAACAAGGGATGTCCTTTGGTTGAGCCGCTTGATGAAATCAAAAAAACGCACTAAGGGTTCTTAAGGTTCTCTCAAAGAGGGGAGCTTTGTAAGAAGAAGAGTAGTACGGCGGGCTATCCAACAGCCCGTCGTTTTTTTATCCCGATTTTCTGGTATAATAACTCGTATGAAAGATTTTAATGCTTGGGGTGAAGAGAAAAAAGGGCTGGAAAATGTTGGACATGAAACCATTATACAGAACAAAGTAGTTAATTTTATCCAGCCACCATAAACGGACGAAGCCCCCTTGCGGGGACTTCTCGGTTGGACTGATGTCCATTTATACTTCTAGTATATTTTAGAGCGATGGTTTTGTCAAGCGATTTTTATATGAGCACATTTACCATAAAAACCGAAACCTTTGAAGGCCCGCTCGATCTTCTGCTCACGCTCATAGAAAAGCGGAAGTTTTTTATCAATGATATTTCTCTCGCGAAGATTGCGGACGATTATATCGAGGCGGTGGAAGCGCATCCGGAATTTTCCACGGCGGATACGGCGAATTTTATTTTCGTCGCGTCCACGCTCGTGCTTATCAAGTCGCGCTCGCTTTTGCCGACGCTTCCTTTGACGAGCGAAGAGGAGGGGGATATTGAAAACCTGAAACGGCGTTTGGAACGGTACGCGCGCATAAAAGAGCTCTCTTGCCACGTGGAAGAGCGATTCGGCAAGCGGGTTATTTTTCCGAAAGGCGCGCCGAAACAAACGGTCGTTCTCTTCGCGCCGGGGGAGGACGTTACTTTGCCGAACATCTTTGATCGGCTTGCGGCGGTGCTTTCCCGTTTGCCGAAAAGAGAGGCGATCTCCCGCGCGGTGGTGAAAAAGATGATCTCCCTTGAAGACGTGATGGTAAAGCTTTTGGAGAGAATCAAGTCGCACCTGAAAACAAGCTTTATCAAATTTTCCGGACTGGGGAAGGCGGAGAAAACGAATGTCATCGTCAGTTTCCTCGCCGTGCTTGAACTCATAAAGCGCGGGTCCATCCACGCGGATCAGGCGGAAAATTTCGCCGACATTGAAATTGAAACAAGAGAAGTTTCGGTGCCTATGTATTGACTTACAGTCAAAACCATGCTACATGTAACATAAAGCTGATTTTTGAAAATAATTATTATCGCAGGAGGAAAGATGAAAACAACACTCAAGACGCTTTCGTTTCCCAAGGGGTTTCTCTTTGGGGCGGCGACATCACCGTATCAAATAAGCGGATGCGACAACACTCAATGGGACGAGTGGGAGCGGTCAAGAAAACGCTACCATGACCTGATTCGCCAAGGAGAGCTTACGAAGCACAGGTTGGAAAATTTTGTATGCGGAAAGGCGTGCAATCACGACATTCTCTGGCATGCGGATTTTATACTTGCGAAAACGCTCGGCTTGAAGGCGCTCCGCTTTGGCGCGGAGCCGGCCCGCGTGTATCCGGTGGAGGGTATTTTTCACAAATTTTGGTTTGCGGACTATCGCGAAAGAGTTCGGTTCGCGCAATCACTCGGTATCGTTCCGGTAGTGAATATCTGGCACTGGACGATTCCAATATGGTGGGCGGACAAAGGCGGAATGGCGAATCAGAATACGCCGGAGTACTTTGCGGCGTACGTTGAACACCTCGTTGAATCGCTCGGTGACGAGGTGGAATATTGGACGGTTTTGAACGAAACCAATGTGTTCATTAACCACTCATACAAGGAAGGACTCTGGCCGCCGCAAGTAAAAAACAAAGAAACGGCCTCAATCGTATTCGAAAATCTCATTGAATGCCACAAACGGGCATACGAGATCATCAAACGAAAAAACCCGAATGCGAAGGTCGGTATCGCGGAAAATCTTACATGGAATGAAATGCGCGACGATACGCTGGAAGAGCGGACAGAAAAAGAAAGAAAAGACAGGGAATGGAATTGGTCGTTTCTTGACCGCATCAAAGGACAGATGGACTTTGTCGGCATGAATCATTACGGTCGCGACAGAAGCGGCGGCAACGAAAACAAAGTTGTTTCGGATATGGGGTGGGAACTGTATCCGGAGGCGATATACCATATCCTTAAGGAAACCCATGATCGGTATAAAAAACCGATCTTGATTACGGAAAACGGTCTTGCGGACGCGGCCGATACTCGTCGCGGATGGTTCATTTACGAAACTTTGAAATATGTCCACAAAGCGATTAAAGACGGAGTTCCGGTCCTCGGGTATCTTCACTGGTCGCTTATGGATAACTTCGAGTGGGCATACGGATTCTCTCCGCGCTTCGGACTCATGGAAATTGACCGCGAGAATGGACTGAAAAGGAACATCCGGCCGTCCGCGTATTTTTATGCGGAAATATGTAAAGCGAACGGAATTACGGAAGAAATCGTTTCTTCTCACAAAGAGGCGATAACCCTGCATGACGAAAAATAATTTCTCCGATTTTTTACCTCCACCCCCGCTCTCTCTATAATGAGCGGGGGTTTTTTGTTACAATATCCTTGAATTACGAAACTATAAAGTTTTCAATGTTGGCTTCCGCAAAGCGACCCGAGGACTTGAAAATTTTATAGTTTCGTAATTCAAGGTACAATATACATATAGGACTTACGCACTGTTGCGGAAACGTACTGTTTTGGCGTAGAATTTTGGTCGGTTTCTCCGCCTCTTGGCGGTGGAACCGCCAAAATTCTAC
>CAYPFT010000011.1:0-37177 GCA_964410165.1 uncultured Candidatus Saccharibacteria bacterium | reverse complement strand
CTACGATGAAAGATTTGTGTCCGCCAGCTGGCGGAGAGAAAAAATGAAAGATTGCAGAAATATGGAAGCGAAACGAGCAAGTTATTAGTGGAAGGTGCCTAAGGAACACATGGACGAAAATAAAATCCCCCATAAAAACGGTCTCAGTATTCCGACCGAGAAGAATTTTTTTGCCGCTTCCGCGCCGATGGTGCCGCATAAGCCGGACGTCCCGCGAAAACCGGGTGATAGGGTGATCTCTCAAGACACGCCACCAAAACCGCCTGTGGCAGAAATGTTGGCGTCTACCGATATTCCGCAAAAAAACGATGTTCGCGTTCCCGCTGAAAAGCCTCCGTCGGTGCAAAAATTGACGAAGCCGTTTGAAAATGCTTCCGGCGATCTTTCTCCGCTACGAACGTACCGGCAGGATGTCGCCGGGGTGATGCGCGACAAAAAAACCTCCCTCGTGCAAATGGTACTCGAGGAACAGCGCGGACGGAACAAGAGGGAGCAGGAAATATCCCCGACCTCGCGCAAAAATCTACCCTTGGTACTTCTTTCCTTTTTTTTTCTTTTGGCGGCTGTCGGCATAATATATTATCTGTATTTTTACTCCAATCCCGCCGACCGAGCGTTTGAGGAACTTAAAGTTACTCCGCTTATTTTCATAGAAAAAACCAAAGAAATAGCCGTGGACGGGAAAGATCAAGCGGCGCTTAAAGAAGAAGTCGCGAGTGCACTTCGCGATACGGACATCAAAGTTGATTCAATCGAGTATCTTTTTTTCACGGAAACCCTAAGCGCCCAAACCGCCGACGGCATCATTCAAATAAAAAACCTTATCCCGGCGAATCGTTTTTTTGGAATTTTGGGAGTAAAAATGCCGCCGCCGCTTCTCCGCTCGCTTCGTCCGGACTTTATGTTCGGTTTCCATGCATTCAACAGAAACCAGCCGTTTTTTATCCTCAAGACGGATTATTATGACAGCGCTTTTGCGGGAATGCTTGAATGGGAAAAAGAGCTTGCTGGGAATCTCTTGCCGCTTTTCAGCAGAGCGGATCGCGTTGCGGAACTTTCGCAAAGACCGTGGGGCGACACGGTTATCAAAAACAAAGACACGAGAACGCTCCGCAACTTTGACGGAAGCATTGCCATCGTATATACATTCAAAGATCAGCGTACGCTTATTATCGCCACGAGCGAGGATGCACTGTTGGAGGTGTCGCGGCGTCTTGATCTGGCGCAAGAAAAACGGCCGGAATGAGGCGGTTATTCCGCCTGTTCTTCTGTTTCGGTATTCTGCTCGGGCGCTACCGCACCATCATTTATTTCCTCATCGGTTGTTTCCTTTTGTTCCTCGTCTTTCTGCGCCGAATGTATGTCCACCCTCCACCCCGTAAGCTTGGCGGCGAGTCGGGCGTTTTGGCCGCCCTTGCCAATGGCAAGCGAGAGTTGATCTTCCGACACCAGCACGGATGCGCGGCGCTCTTCATCGTTCAGCAAAACGGAGAGGATTTTTGCGGGCGAGAGGCTGTCCGCAATGAACTTTTTCGGGTCTTCCGACCATTCGATAATATCAATTTTTTCGCCGCCAAGCTCGCTCATAACCGTGGAAACACGAACGCCCCGCTGTCCGACGCATGACCCGACCGGATCAATGTGCTGGTCGTTTGAATATACGGCAATCTTGGAACGCGATCCGGCTTCCCGTGCTATCATTTTTATCTCAACCGTATTGTTTGCCACCTCCGGCGTTTCAATCTTAAACAGTTCTTCAACGAATTTCGGGTGCGTGCGAGAAAGACGCAGGTTAATGCCGCGGGGAGTTTCTTCCACTTTATACAAATAGGCGCGAATGCGTTCGCCTTGGCGATAGTGTTCTTTTGTAATTTGCTCTTCGTGCGGAAGAATGGCGGTGGTTTTACCGAGATCAACGAAAAGGTTGCCTTTCTCAACCCTCTGCACCACACCAGAGACGACCTCGCCTTCTTTCTTGCCGAATTCTTCCATGGTGCCGCTTTTTTCAGCTTCGCGAATCTTTTGGATGATAACCTGTTTGGCGGTCTGCGCGGCTATGCGTCCGAAATCTTCTTTGGTTTCAAGGTGGAACACGATTTCGTCTTCGAGGGCGGCGTCTTTCTTGATCTTCCGCGCATCTTCAAGAAGGATGTGGTGTTCCCCGTTAAATCGCGTGCGCAAATCATTCGGGTCGCGTTCCTCTCCCTCCGTATTTTCTTCGTCGGTGTTTTCGTCTATTGGCGGCGGGATGCGCACAATGGATTCATCCACCGCGACCTTGACTTGGGTGAATTCCGTCGTGCCGGTGTTCTGGTCAAAATGCGCGCGGACAATCTGCCCCTTTTTCCCGTATTCTTTTTTGTAAGCCGCGGCAAGCGCCATCTCGATGGCATTAATAATTTTTTCCTTCGTGATGCCTTTTTCTTCTTCAAGCTGTTCGAGTGCGGAATTGAGTGTTTTTAAGTCGAATAACATGATGTGTTTTGTTAGTTTTACTCACCTTACGCACGATTACGATAGCATACGGTCTCAGTATCGGTTTTTGGTCGGTTTTTCCTCCTCTTGGAGGTGAAACCGCCAAAAACCGATACCGAAAAAGTCGTGGATTTGGCGGTGAGACCTCCAAGAGGAGGACTCACCGACCAAATCTTTCCGGTCGTGCGTAAGGTGAGAGTTTTAGTAAAAAACGAGCCCGTTTTCGGAACGGACTTGCGACTCTCTTATCATACTTTATAGAGAGAAGGTTTGTCAACCTGACCGATTTTTATTTCTATTTTTCTTCATTTTTTTGGTTCGCCAATGGCGGATATTTCTGGTATGATACCGCAATGGCAAACTACACAGAAGGCCTCAATCCTCCCCAAAAGTCGGCGGTTCTCCACTCTCTCGGGCCGCTTTTGATTGTAGCGGGGGCTGGGGCGGGAAAAACAAAAACACTCACGCATCGCATTCTCCGCCTGATAGATTCCGGCGTGCCGCCGCACCAGATACTTGCTGTGACGTTCACGAATAAGGCCGCGCAAGAAATGCGCGACCGTGTGCGAACATTACTTGGAGGTTCAACATCCAAGTCATCGGAGCCGTTTATCGGCACCTTTCACTCGCTCGGCGTGCACATTCTTCGGGAAAATCACGCATTGCTTGGCATTCCGAGGCACTTCACCATTCTCGACAAAGGCGGCTCGCTCTCTCTCTTGAAAGATTCCGTGAAAGCGAAGGGTCTCGACCCGAAACAGTTCGACCCGAAAAGAATTCGGGATGCGATTTCCCGCCAAAAAGGAGAGGGGGTCACGGCGGAAAAGTTCCGGGAACAAACGGGTGAAAACGCGAGCGCGTTTTTTCAAAGAATGGCCGCCGAGGTGTGGCTTGAATACGAAAGGCGTCTCCGAGCGGAAGGGGCGTTTGACTTTGATGACCTGCTCTTAAAAACGCTCGGCCTTCTCCGGAAAGAACCCGCCATAAGAGAAAAATACCAAGATCGATGGCGCTATATTCATATTGACGAGTATCAGGACACCAACGCGGTTCAATATGAGCTCACGCGCACCCTAGCGGAAAAACACCGAAATATCTGCGCTGTGGGGGATGCCGACCAGTCAATATACGGCTGGCGGGGGGCCAACATAAAAAACATGCTCCAATTTGAAAGAGATTACCCGGGGGCGACGACTATTCTCCTTGAAGAAAACTACCGATCAACGCAAAATATCCTTTCCGCGGCGAATGAGGTCATTAAAAAAAACACCTTGCGCGTGGAGAAAAATCTTTTTACAAAAAAAGGGGAGGGAGAAAAGATTGTTCTTTCTGAGACGCACGACGAAACCGGGGAAGCGTATTTTATTGCGGAGAAAATAAAAAAACTTATTTCCGAAGGGGTACTACCCGGCGAGATTGCTGTGCTTTTCCGCGCTAATTACCAATCGCGCGCGATTGAAGAAGCGATGCTCTCCGCGGGTATTCCGTATCAGGTGCTCGGGGTGAAATTCTTCGACAGAAAAGAGGTGAAAGATACGCTTTCTTTTCTCCGCGCGGCGCTCAATATGAACGGTTTCTTGGACATGAAGAGGGTTATCAACGTGCCGCCGCGCGGAATAGGGGAAGCGACGCTCAAAAAAATAATCGCCGGACAAAAGGAAGCCCTCTCTCCCGCCATGAAAAAAAAGATTGCTGATTTTGAAGCGCTTCTCTCGCGAATTAGGGAATGCGCGCAGAATAAAAAGCCGGCGGAAACGATAAAATTCATCATCAAAGAAACCGGAATGGAAAAAAGCTTCTCTCTCGGCGGAGAAGAAGAGTTTGAACGCCTTGAAAATATCCATGAACTCGTTACCCTTGCAGGAAAATATGATAGCCTCCCGCAAGAAGAAGGCATTTCTCGCTTGCTTGAAGATGCGGCGCTCGCAAGCGATCAAGACTCCCTGATGCATGCGCAAGAAAATGAAACGAAAGGACTCGTGCGCCTTATGACCGTCCACGCCTCAAAAGGGCTTGAGTTTCAAGCGGTATTTGTGTCCGGACTTGAAGACGGACTTTTCCCGCACCGCTCTTTCAGACAGCCGGGGTCATCCGAAACATCGCGCGACCGCGATGAAGAAGAGCGGCGGCTTTTTTATGTCGCCATCACGCGCGCAAAAGAACGGCTCTTTCTCACACACGCTTCGGTTCGCACGATATACGGTTCCCGACAGATAAATATCCCGTCTGAATTTTTGTCGGACATCAACGAAGAATTGCTTGAAAAAGAAGTATCTGATGGGGGCATAACGACAGGGAAAGTGATATATTTATAGTAAATAGGACTTACGCACCGATGAAAGATGTGGTCGGTGAGTCCGCCCTTTGGCGGTCTCTCCGCCACATCTTTAGCTTTCGACAGAGAATTTTGGCGGTTCCACCGCCAAGAGGCGGAGAAACCGACCAAAATTCTGCACCAAAACCGTATGCTTCCGTAACAGTGCGTAAGTCCTAGTAAAATTTCTAAACATTGCATGATCGCTAAAAAATCCCTCGGCCAGCATTTTCTCACCAACACCGCCATTGTCGCCTCCATTGCGGGGGCTGGTGGTGTGTCTTCTTGCGACACCGTGCTTGAAATAGGCCCCGGGAAAGGGATACTCACCGCCGAGCTTTTGAAGCGTGGTTCAAAAGTCATTGCGGTTGAAAAAGACAAGGAGTTGGTCATGCTCCTCAAAGAAATGTTCAAGAAAGAAATAAGAGAAAAGCGACTTTTTTTAGTGAATGACGATATTCTCGATTTTCGTCCTGAAAACTATAACCTGAGGCCTGAAACCTATAAAGTGGTTGCGAACATTCCTTATTATATAACCGGCGCCATTATTCGAAAATTCCTCTCTGGCTCGCGCCAGCCGGAAAAAATGGCGCTTTTGGTGCAAAAAGAAGTCGCCGAGCGTATTATCGCCAAAGATAAAAAAGAAAGCCTGCTTTCTCTCAGCGTGAAAGCATACGGCGAACCGAAATATATAAAAACCGTGAGGGCGGGAAGTTTCACTCCGCCGCCAAAAGTTGATTCCGCAATCCTGCTGATAGATAACATTTCGCGAAACTTTTTTTTACGTGATAATACCACGGTAAGGTTTTTTGAAATTATTCACGCCGGTTTCGCACACAAAAGAAAACAGCTTCAAGGAAATCTCAAGGCTGTTTTTGAAGAAAAAATATTGGAAGAAAAACTGGCGCGGTGCGGTATTCCGGGGAACGCGCGAGCAGAAGACATTTCTCTCGCGGAATGGATGTGTCTGGCAAATTAAAAACCGCCGTCACCACAAATTTACCCGCCACCAACCTGACACTTATTAAGATCCCTAGAATCGCCAATCTGGCGGACAATGCCGTCAACAACATCCGTGCGAGTACACGGAGGCCACGAGAGTGGTTTCAAGCACACGCCACCGGGATAGGCATCTCCCTTCACGCATATATCTTCGGTATATACATTAAAAAACATATTAATATCGGTGGCCTTAACGATGAGAAACTCGCCGTCGCGCGGATCTCCGACTTCTATTTTTATGCCGTTGCAGCATATTGCAACATCCGTAATCGGCCCGCCGAAGCACAGCATTCCCCACGGCGCGGTGCAAAAAGCGTTCGTGGTATATGCACGAATGCTAAATATCATTCCTGTGGCAAAAAGCGCCGAAAAAACGATAATGACTGACTGTTTGAAAAGCTTCTGTCGGAAAAATAAAAACATAGAATTATGAGTTAAAATTCAAAGCGAAAGAAAGCGCCGTTGCTGTCTCCGTTGTCGTTGGTAATGTAAATCGGATACTTAACTTCGGGGAAATCGGCAGTCTTGTAAAGTTTGAAGTTATTTATGATATCGGTGGTACTCGCTTCAGAAAGAGTGATGCCTGGATCTTTAGCGAATACAAGCCTCTCCGCGACGAATGCGAGTGTTTTTCCGTCGGATGAAGCGGCATTGTTTATAACTTTCGTTCCTGTGTAAATCCGGTTCGCGGTCGGCGTAAACCCCGTACCCCGAATAATCACGAGTGTCCCCGCGCCGCCGGATGACGGTTCAAGAGAGGTGATGGATACTTTCTCTCCGAGACGAAGAATGGGGCCTTCCGGTATACCGTGTTCGTCTAAGAGGGACTGCCCTTTCATTATCTTGCTTTCAATATCATTCAATACCGCCCTCGTTGATGCCCCCACGAATCCGGTGCCACTTTGGAGTCCGTTCGGGATCAAGATTTTACCGGCATGCTTCTCTTGGAATTTTATAACGGCGGCTTTCGTGAGAAGGCCGAAATAGTTTGTTTCTTTTCCTAAAGAACCGGAGCCGTACTCCGCTACTCTGGTATCCAGATCGCGGTTTAAAGACTTTTGAAGCAATAATACATCGGCGGACGTATCGCCAAGCCGTAAATTCTTTTGAAAAACGGCTGTTTGGGACGCTTGGCCTGAAACGAGCGGTGCGACGCCGGACGGCGCCGCGGACGACCCTCCTCTGATAAAACTGTCAAGAATGGAGTTGGGGATTATCCCGCGAAATTGCTCGAAAATGCCGAGGTTCTTGATTTTTTGTTCAAGGTAAACTGATTCGTTAATAATGTCCGGGATCAGTTCGGTTGTGGTGGCGGATGTGGTCGTGGCGGCTCCGGAAGAAGTTGCGGTGCTTGACAACGATGTTTCAATGGCGGTGCCTCCTCTCGGAAAGAAGGCAAAAATTCCGACAACAAGAAAAAAAAACGTGACCGCGGGCAATGAAATAATTTTATACGGGTGTGTTGTTTTCATACGGTGTAGTTTCTATTCTTTTATGATAGCAAAAAAGAAAGAAAAAAACATGCGTTTATCCACAGTGTTCCATTACGTACGCGTGAAAAATACTGCTATACTTTATATATTAACAAGCGGCGGAAAACCGAAGGTGGCTACTTTTTTAACGCAAACAACTTTTATGAAATATCTTCCGAGTAAAAAATTCTTCGTTATCCTTTTGCTGTTGGTTTTTTTGGCCGGCGTTTTCTTTTTCTCTTCTCTGCGACGAGAAAATTCCTTGAAAAAAACGGCGCTTTTTGACGCGGCAAACCCGTCCCGAGAAAAAGATATTGACACCGATGGGGACGGTCTTTTTGACTGGGAAGAGGATTTGCGACACACTGATCCGAAAAAACCGGACACTGACGGAGACGGCACGCAAGACGGCGAGGAGGTTTCTTTGGGGAGAAGCCCGCTTCTTGCGGGACCGAGCGATTACCTCCAGCGCCACGACGGTTTCATTGTGTACGCGGGTCAGGACACCGGCGTTTCGGCGGAATCGTTGAGCGAAACCGATAAGCTCATGCGCGGACTTATTACTCTCGCAAACGCCAACCGAAACACAACCGACCCTTCGGGAGTGGAAAGCGCGGTACAAAAAAACATGATTGACAACGTAAACCGGCGGGTGCAGAACCTCGAGCCGGTGTATGCTCTTTCCGATATGCGCACACTTCCCGAAACAGAGGAATCCCTCCGCGCGTACGGGAACGCGCTTGGCGCGGTTTTGAAAAAATACGACAGCGCGAAAGACGAGGAGGACAAGGTAACATTCATTATCGCCAAGGCGCTCAAAGACCGCAAAAGCGCCGGCCTTGCGGCTTTGACGCCGATGGAAGAGAGCAATCGCAAAAAAGCGTCGGAAATACTCGCTATACCGGTTCCAAACGGTCTTTCGGTCTTTCACCTTTCTCTCGCAAACCACATTGAAAATACCGTTCCTTCAATGGAAAACATGAAATACGTTATCGCGGACACCCTCCGCGGCTTTATCGGCCTGAAACAGTACAAAACCGCCGCCGCCGGCCAAGCTGAAGCGCTTCAGAAAATCGAAAACCACCTTGATACTTCCGGAGTATTCTTTTCAGACGAGGAGGATGGAACCATCCTGCCGTAAGCACTCGCCTTAAAAAATTAACATTATCACTATATTGCGCACACTGCTGAAAAACCGCCATATTCCGGGCTTTATTTCAGGCGGCGGCGCACGCAACACCATGAAACACTCTTTCTCTAAAAAAATATCGGCCTCGAGTTTTCTTTTTTTCCTTCTCGCGCCGTCTTTTGTTTTCTTTTTCTTGGGAGCGGAAACGGCATCATCGGCGGTCAAACTTCCCATTTCCCAGCTCGTTCCCACGGCGGAAATGAGAACGCCTCTCGTGGAAGAAAAGGATCTGGACAGCTGTCTTACCTCGCTTATTTCCGGCGGCGGGTGCTCGCTTGACTCCATCGCATGGATCGCGGCGAAGCTTCTCCTACAGATACTCTTTGACGGCTCCATGAATCTCACGCGAACCGGCTACGGCGGCAATCCGATATTTGTGACAAACCAGCAGTCCTATTTCGGCGGCGTTGCGGAAGAATCCACCCAGGTGTTTCTCACCGATTTCCGCACCAATACCCCGCAGATGCTTCCCTCCGTCCGCGAAATGGTCTTGAGAGAACTTATCGCTGAAAATTATGTGTACCCAAAGCAAATCAATCAATCCACTTTCCCCGGGGGCGACGCGGCGTATCAAGCATATTTAGAAGACCCGAGTACGTGTCCAACCGGGGATCCTGATGATTGCCGGTTCATCTCTCTTCGGTGTGAAAATGATCCGTGGTGCATCCTCCAGCACAAACAGGAAGAGCTTCACAAAAAAAGAGATGAGATAGACGTACCATACGCCAGAGATGAAATTCTTGCCGGAAGCGGCTTTCATTCACTGAAAGAGTGCTTACAGAGAGACGCGGACGGAAACTGCGCTTACTGGAGTACCTATACCCCGGGAGAAGTTTTTGTGAAGACTACCACGGAAACCCTGGAAACCTCCCGAAAAGAGCTTGGCCAAACCGACGAACTTGACGAGCTTATACCGCTTATGAAGCTTTATGAAATGCTGGTTGAGTTCTTTAACGGCGGCAATCTCTTGGGTACGAAGACAAACGAGGTGGGGACACAGGGAATATACCAAGGGAACGGCGTTACGACTTTTCCGTTGAAGTAGTGCTTGGGCGGTTTCTTGTTTTAAACCGCAAGAAAAAACTCGCCCCGCATGTTTGGAGAATTATATTGAAAAATGCCCTCACTCGCATCAAAACGAATATTCGCTTTCTTGTTTACCGCGCTCGTGGTGGCGCCGATGCTTTTTTTCATGCCGCTTCCGGCGCAAAAAGGCGATGGGGTTGCGCTTGCGAACCACAAGACTATATACGACATAGACGACGCGTGTTACGCTGACAAAGCGTGCCTTCGTGAGGCGCTTCATCAGCCGGAAGATACCAAAGGTACCAGCTGGGCCCCGACCTATGAGATTTTAGGGAACGAGTTTACGTATTCCGACTGCGGTTTTTTGTATTGGCGATGCATTGTTACCGATATAATGTACTTTTTATTTGTCGCGGTACCGGCGTTCATCTTCGGCCTCTCCGGCATCCTTTTTGACGTTTTTACGGCATTTTCTCTCAGCAGTACGGTTATTAAAAATGCGGGCTTTGTGAACGAGGGGTGGGTGATTATGCGCGATCTTTCCAACACCTTCTTTATCTTCATTCTCCTCTATATCGCCATCGCCACAATCCTCCAGCTCGCCGGCGGGCAAACCAAGCGCCTCCTCGCCACCCTCGTGGTGGTGGCGCTTCTTATGAACTTCAGCCTCTATATCACGAAATTCGTCATAGACGTGGGGAATGTCTTTGCGCTTGAGTTTTACGTGAATATGGGGACGGAAAATCCGGGGTATATTAAACTGAGTGATGACGATATTATCCCGAGAAATATTCATACGACGTTTAGCAATACCTTCAACATACAGCGTCTGTATGCGGACGATGTTATGAAGAGCCTCGTCGGAAACCTTCCCCTCACCGCGGTTTTATTTCTTCTCGTCGGTGTCATGTACCTTGTGGCTATATTCGTCTTTATGACGGCGGGGGTTCTTTTTCTCGCTCGCGTGGTCGCCTTTTGGTTTTTAATGATTCTCTCTCCGCTCGCGTTTTTCAGTTATATTCTCCCGTTCACTCAAGGGAAGGTGTGGAATCGCTGGTCTTCGGAGTTGGTGAATCAGACGTTTTTCGCTCCGATATTTCTTTTTTTCGTCTATCTCACGCTCATACTGGCTGAGACGATACAGAAAAACAGCCTGTTTCAAGCTGGGAAAAATGTTGATACCGATGCGGACTTAAAACTCCTCCAGCTCACCCTGGTTGCTTTTCTTACCTTCTTCGCCCTCATCACCACCCTCCTCGCCGGACTCAAAATAGCGAAGAGTATGAGCGGCGCGCTCGGCGATTCCATGACGAAGATCGGGCAGACGCTCACCGGCGGCGCACTCGGCGCCGGACTTACCGCCGTTGGTCTCGGGGGAAGATGGGCGAGCCGCCTGGCAAGATTGGGGGTAGAAGCCAATGAAAAAGACTGGCAAAAATCAAGGATTGGCAGGGGTACCCTCGCGGCATTAAAGTTTGCGTCAAGCGGAAGTTGGGACGCGCGAAACATACCCGGGATCGGCAAGGGAGCGAGCAAGCTCGCCAGTATGGCCGGGCTTGACATCAGCTTGGGGCAAGGCTTTGGGAAAGGCGGTCAAGCCGGCAGTGTAGCTGAAAAACAAAAAGCGTTCGGAGACGAGGTAAAGCGGTTGCTTGCGATAGACCCAGCGGCGGCGGCAAACTACGCCGCCACGCATGAAGTGATTGGAAACCGCGATACCATAGGCATGATGGGACAGCTCAGTGCTACTCAACGCAGTGAACTCATCGCCGCCGCAAAAACCCCGAAAGAACGGGATCGGTTGGAGAAGGCAAGCATGGCTCTCAGCGGCAGAATGACCGAAAAACAGAAAAAGGCGGATGAAAAAGCGCAGAGAGCGGGAGAAGTGGAAAACGCAAAAAGCACTATTGAAGAGTTCGAGAGTCTCAAGACCGAAGCGGAAAGAACGGCATACATAAATGATTTAGTGAACGGCAACCCGACAAAAAACATCAAGCCGTTGAATGATCAACAAAAACTTGCACTTTACAAGAGTATGTCCGCAGCGCAAAGAGCTGAAGCCAGAAACATGAACCCAGGGATCTTTAGTGGTATTGTGGATGAAAGAGACCTCACACGAGAAGAACTTTCAAGAATACAAGGGCAGGATAAAAAATACCTTAAGGAAGACGTGCTAAAAGCAAAACAAAAAAACAGAACGGGTGAGCTTAATGATATGTTTGATACCATTAAAAGGATGGGGCGCGCCGCGACTGATGCGGAAAAGAACAGGGTAAAAGACTTGATAGGGGAAATGGGCGACAGAGAATTTGCGGAACTTGAGGAATCTCTCCTTACCCACGAATTGATGATACCGCACATTACCCCGGAAGACATTGCAAAGATAGAGAAAGAAAATAGGTTGAGCAGAAGCGGGCGGGACGATTTATACCAAAAAATTAGATCTGGCGGACATCCGAACACGCAAGGGTATTTGAGAAATAAAGAATCTGGCGGACTCGCAAACGGAGCGCGCCGCGGCAGATTCCGTGGAAGCGGCGGCAGTGGGAGAGGAACTGCTTAAAAAATAGAGCTAAAAACTACACTCGTATGGACTACACCGACGAAGAGTTTGATAAAGAATTTAACGCGCTCCCGGAAGATGTGCGGGAGGCCATGACGGCGGTAAACACCGTTAACATCATGGTGGAAATAAAAACAAAATACAATCTTCATGTTGATCAGCTTAAGGAACTCTCTACTGAAACCGGCATGCTTATGCTCGGGGCCACCCATCCGCAGGAATTCATCGGAAAAATCGAAGCCGCCCTGCATATCCCCAACGAAAACGCGAAGCAAATCGCCGCCGAAATAAACGAAAAGATATTCCGACCGGTGAGGGAATCCTTGATGCAAATCCATGAAATGGGCGAGGAGAAATCAATCCAACCGATTATTGAAAGCATGCCCGCAATAGCGGAAGAAATACCGGAACCAAAAAAAGAGCCTGAACTTCCTGTTTCCATACCTAAAAAAACCGCACCCGATCCGTACCGCGAAGCGGTGTAGTAAAAAAGGAGGGGAAACCCCTCCTTTGTGTTACAAGAACAGTTGCGGCGCGAATACCGCAACAAGAGCAAACGGAATATATCCCATTAACCCCTGTTGCATGCGCCAATCTTCCGGCCCCATCCGAAAAAAAACAAGAATACCTATCCCCGCGGCTCCGAACGCTATGAGTTCCGTGTGGACGATCGGGTCGCCAACATGCGGTAAAAACCAGCCGTTGTACACGCCGATCGGCAAAAATACATAGAAAGCAACGGTGAATAGAAACCCGACCGAAGGTATTTCTCCGAGAAGTGTTGTGATCGCCACCGCCGCTACTGCAAACAAGAGTCCGTGCACTGGGAAATAAAAATACCCGGACTTGGGGCTTGTTTTTACAAGATCGCCCACATGCGCGAGTTGATACTCGTACAGAAAGAAGGCTACTACCGTGAGTATTGCGGCAATAAACCAAACACGCAATGGTGTTTTTCCTGCCGTTTCTTCGGCTTCTTCGCTTGTTCCATGATTGTTCCGATTTTTTTTGGGCCATAATGACAAAATCTGTCTGCCAAAGAAAACAAAAAACAAAACCAGACCGAACACCACCCACCAAAACCAAGTTGACTCGAACATAATCCACCTCCTCTCTTATGGTGTTGTTGGCGGGGTAATTCCAAGCAAAGCGGCTATTTGCGTCCGCTGTGCCGGAGTTGCCGCACCGAGTAAAGAAACAATATCCGCGATATTCATTGTCGTACCAGAACCGACTCCTGAACCGCGCAGTGCCGAAAACACATCTGTTGGAACAACGATTGTATTAGAAGACCCCTGCGCCATTCCATTCTGTGTAATTAACGCTTCAATAATGCGTTTTTCCTCAAAAGTTGTTGCCCCGGCGGCCGCGTATCGCTCTTCTCGCCCCAAAGCGATCCCTTTTTCTTTCGCGTATTCGGTTATACGAGTACCTTCCGCTTTCAGTTTTGTTCCAGCAAGACTGAGCGCCTCTGCTTCCTCATTATCAAAAGCGGCCACGACGTTGGGTGGAAGATGGATGTGTTTTATGGTAAGCTTAATAGTGTCAGGGCTCATTTCGGCTTCATCAATCAGAAGCTCTTTGATCACACTGTCCGGTTTCCCGTGGATGCTTGTGGTAAGTATGGCGTGGATGTCGGCAGAAAACTGATCGCGCTCCTGTTGGAGCGATATATAATTTTTTTCCGATCCCTTCGCCCTCACGGCGGCTCCTACCGGTTCTTCCAGAAAGTTGGCGACATTACTGAAATCAAATTTATCGCCAATCTGTTTTTCCCCAACCTTCACCCCATTTTCCAGTATTGGAACCATGTTTGGAACCAGTACCGGCGCCGGAAATTTTCCGGCGATTTTTATAAGCGCCTGACCTTTCGGGTACTCAAATTGGAGCGAAGTTTCCACTCGAGATTTTGTCTGAGCAATGACTCTTTTCATGCTCGGCATTCTTTCGCGCTTGGTTACTATTCCAAATCCATGCTCGCTGTCTTTGTTTGTCCCAAAAGGGAGTTCCAGTTCCACTTTTGTGGTGGGAAATAAGATAAAACTCCCAAAAAATGGGGCTTTCCACCGCAAACCGGACTCAACAGCATTGTGTCTGTACCCAAACACTTCCACTACCGCCCGCCTATTATGCGCAACCTGCCCAAATCCTTTCAAAAAAAGGCCGAACAGGAACAACGCAAACGGATACCCGAAATTTGTGGGTAATGCCCCAAAAAGTGTGAGTACCGCCATTATTGGACATGGAAGCAAGACACCGAAAAACAGCATTTTGTCTATCAGAACCCGTCTCTCGTCGTCGGTCATACCAGAACCAATAATTAAATTAATCAGAAACGGAGAAAATCGTTTGAGGTAGAAAAACGCCGTTATGGCGATTACTAACCAAATACCGATATTAAAAGCACCTATAGAAATGCCCTTCCCCGTCATATATATCCCAACCAAAACACTTTTCCCCATCCCATAAAGAGCCGGAAAAAAGTATAGCAGTGCGGTGAAAATCGTAACACCCGCAAGCGCCAAAAGCACTTTTTTCATAACGTTTCTCCCATAAAAATGTCAAAAATCAGTTAAAAAATTTAGGTTTTTACCCGCCGTTAATTATACACAAACAAACAAAAAAGTCAAGGTGTCAAGAATTTTTCGAAAAATCAATTTTTTCCCTTTCTCCTTTGCGCTTTCTGTTTTATACTTAAAGCATGCAGTTCCAAGTTCCTCAATTTCTCGAGGTTGAAGATAAACTGTTCGGCTTCATGACATTAAAACAGTTTCTGTTCGTCTTCGGCGGGGCGGCGATAGGGTATATCGCTTATACGTATCTCCCGAAATGGCTCTCTTCTTTTATTATCGTCATGATTGTGCCCTTCGCTCTCGCGCTCGCTTTCGTGAAAGTGAACGCGAAACCTTTTATTTTTTTTGTGGAGGCGATGCTGTATTATATTCTTTCTCCTCGGCTCTATATTTGGAAAAAAATCCCGAGGCTTCCGAAAAAAACTGGCAGTGGGATCGATGGAGGCAACCGGGGGGTTTATGTCCCTCCGTTATCGGAACACAAACTGAAAGATATGGCGTGGAGTTTGGATATTAAAGAACCCGAGAAAATAGAAAAATATGAAAATAAAAAATAGAAAGATAGCCGGGGTGGTTTTTTGCCCGCGAGTATTTCTATTTTCATATTTTTTTATTTTATATTCATTGCTATGCTAAAATCAAAACCAGCGCAAGATTTTATCCCTTTTCGCGAAGTGCGTGACGGGGTTGTCGTTTTGAAAGACGATTCTTTTCGCGCCGTGCTTATGGCCTCCTCGCTCAACATTTCTCTGAAGTCACAGGATGAGCAGGAGGCGATTATGATACAGTTCCAGAATTTCTTGAATTCGCTTGAGTTTTCCATTCAGTTTTATATTCAATCCCGGCGGCTTGACATACGGCCATATCTCGCCCTTTTGGAAGAAAAAGAGAGGGAACAGGTGAATGAACTTATGAAAATACAGACTCGCGAGTATATAGAATTCATTAAAAACTTTACGGAAACAACGAACATTATGTCAAAAAGCTTCTTTATCGTCGTTCCGTATTCGTCGAATACCGTTTCCAGTGTGGATAAAAAGAGGTTCGCTGTCCCTTTTTTAAGCTCTTCAAAGACAACGCGGGAACAAGACACGAAAGAGTGGCTTGAAAATTTCGAGGAAAGCAAAACGCAGATAGAACAGCGCGTTGCCGTGATTGAAGGCGGGCTGACGCGATTCGGCGTGCGGGTGGTACAGCTCGGGACGGAAGAAATCATTGAGTTGTTTTACAAGATATTCAATCCGGGCGAGCTTGATAAGCCGGTACAATTATAAATAGAAAAATATAAACATTATTTTACAATTTTTCTATTGTTTTATTTTTTTATTCACAACGATGTTTGGAAAATCAAAGAAAAAAGACGTTGCGGTCGTCCCAATTTTACCGCAGGAAATTTACGAATCCGGCGTACTTGAACTGCGCGATGTTATTGCGCCGGCCGCGCTCAAAGTAACCCCGAAAGAAGTACATTTGGGGGAAAAGATTGCACGAACGTTTTTTGTCATTTCTTATCCGCGCTTCCTGTCTGACAGCTGGTTTGCGCCAATCATCAATCTTGACCGGGTATTTGATATTTCCATATTCATCCACCCGATTGATACGGTTTCCATCCTGAAGACGTTCCAAAAAAAAGTAACGGAGGTTCAGAGTCAAATCCACGAAAGGGAAGAGAAAGGATTCGTGCGTGATCCGGTGCTTGATACCGCCTTCCAAGACCTTGAGGATCTCCGGGATAAGCTCCAGCAGGCAACCGAGAAACTCTATGATGTCGGATTATACATTACCATTTACGGGGAGAGTGAGGCGGAACTTGATAAATTCGAATCGCAAATCAAATCCATTCTTGAATCAAAGATGGTGTACGTGAAGCCGGCGTTGTTCCAGCAAGAGGGCGGTTTTCATAGCGTCATTCCGATCAGTATGGACAAGCTTAATGTCCACTCGAAACTGAATTCATCCCCGCTCTCGAGCCTCTTCCCGTTCGTGTCGTTTGATCTTACTTCCGATAAGGGTATTTTATACGGAGTGAACCGGCATAATTCATCACTGGTGCTTTTCGACAGATTTTCTTTGGAAAACTATAATTCCATTATTTTTGCAAAGTCCGGATCGGGAAAATCATACACCACCAAGCTTGAAATACTCAGAACGCTTATGTTTGAAACCGAGGTTATCGTCATTGACCCGGAGCGGGAGTATGAATACATGGCGGAAGCCACCGGTGGCAGATATTTCAATATCTCCCTTACTTCCGGACACCACATAAACCCGTTCGATCTTCCCCTCCCGAGAGATGATGAGTCCCCATCGGATGTTCTGCGTTCTCATATTATAAACCTGGTTGGACTTTTCCGTATTATGTTTTTCGGCATTTCACCGGAAGAAGACGCGATTGTGGATCGCGCCATCACTGAAACCTACGCCTTAAAAGACATTACCGCCGAATCGAATTTTGCCGAAGTGGAGGCCCCGCTTCTTGGGGATTTCGAGTTGGTTCTTGCGGGGATGGATGGTGCCGAGTCGCTCGTACAGCGGCTTTCAAAATATACCGGCGGTACATGGTCGAATTTCATAAATAAGCCCACAAATGTTGATATTAATAAAAAATTCGTCGTTTTCTCCGTTCGTGATATGGAGGACGAACTCAAGCCGGTTGCCATGTATATCATCACCCACTTTATTTGGGGCGCCATCAGAAAAGATCTCAGGAAGCGCCTCATGGTCATTGACGAGGCGTGGTGGATGATGAAGTCTGAAGATACAGCTTCTTTCCTCTTTGGTTTGGCGAAACGCGGGCGGAAATATTTCCTCGGAATAGCGACGATTACCCAAGATGTGGAGGATTTTTTGCGGAGTCCGTACGGTCTTCCCATCATTACCAATTCTTCGCTCCAATTTCTTATGAAACAATCGCCTTCTTCCATAGATATGGTTCAAAAAACATTTAATCTGACCGATGAGGAAAAATACCTTCTTTTGGAGTCCAATGTGGGTGAGGGGATATTTTTTGCCGGATCCAAGCATGTGGCGATTAAAGTCATCGCTTCCTATACGGAAGATCAGATTATCACCTCCGACCCGTCTCAAATACTCGCGATAAAGAAATCAAAAGAAGAATATGATATGTTTAAGGACGAGGAAAAATGAAGGCTGGTTACTTACTCACCTTACGAACGACTGGAAAAATTTGGCGGTGAGTCCACCACAAAGAGTACTTCCAAAAACATAGTCGTTGCACTCCTTGTTTTTTAGGTCGCTCCTCTTGGAGGTCTCACCGCCAAATCTCCCGCTTCCGACGCTGAACTTTGGCGGTTCCACCGCCAAGAGGCGGAGAAACCGACCAAAATTCCTCGCCGGAACCGTATGGCGGTATAATCGTGCGAAGGTGAGTTACTTATACACTCTACCAACGACTGTACATTTTAGGTATAATAAGAGTATGAAAAAAAGTAAGCTTTTTCTCTTGTTTTTTTTAAGCGCCGCTTTTGTTTTCCCGTGTATGGCAAGCGCGCAGGGGGTGGAAATTCCGTCGAGCGGAAATTTTTCCGTTGATATTTCTCCGAGGTTCCCCGGTCCGTTTCAAGAAGTTACCGCAAGCGCCGTTTCCAACGTGTTTAATATGAACGGATCTCTTGTTACATGGGCGGTAAACGGAAAAACACAGCTTCGCGGGGTGGGGGAAAAAAAATTTACTTTTATAACCGGCGAGGTCGGACTCCCGATTTCTATCAGCGTCGAAGTAAGTACGGAGGATTTCGGTCTCCTGACCAAGGTGATTGAAATACGCCCGTCGGATGTTGATATTCTTTGGGAGGCGGATACTTACACACCACCTTTCTATAAAGGGAAAGCTCTTCCGACATCGCAAAGCTACATTAAGGCGGTCGGTCTTCCGAATTTTATCGCCAAAAGCGGGAAGGTTCCCGCAAAAGACCTGGTATACTCTTGGAAAAAAGCGTACGTATCCGACCCGAATAATTCCGGTATTGGGAAAAATATCTATTTTTATCGCGGAACATACACATTTAACAGCAATGTGATAGAAACATCGGTTTCAACACCGGATGGAACGCTTTCATTAAAGAAACAAACTGTTATACCGATTTATGAGCCAAAGATTATTTTTTATGAACGAAAACCTCTTGAGGGGATACGATATGAAAATGCGCTTGGTGGCACTTTCTCCATAAAAGAGAGCGAGGTTACTTTGCGCGCTGAGCCGTATTTCTTTTCGTTTTTGAACGCAGACAATAATGGCGCGGTGTTTTCGTGGCGATTAGATGGGAAGAAGCTGGAAATAAATCCTGATAAAAAAGCGGAGTTCACCTTGCGAAAGCCGGCCGGTGGAAGCGGGCACGCGGATATTTCTCTGGAAATAAAGAATAGCGGCTACGATCTGCAGACGACAAAGAAAAACATTAATCTTTTGTACACAAATTAACTTCTTTATTCATTAATAAACAGCGATGTCTAAAAAAAGGCTTTCTCTCATACTGGGAATTACTGTCATTGTTACTGTCGGTTTTTTTCTTGCGGCATATATCATCTCAAAGCAGGGAAACTCTGGTGAGGCGGAACAGCCGAAAAACCCGCTCGCGGATTTTTTTCCTTTCGGAAAAAGCTCTCTTCCTGTGGATCGTTTAAGTCAAGGCAACACTCCGGTTACAAACAACCAAAACAGAAATACCCCGCTTATTGCCGAACAAAATACGAAGGCGCTCAGACAATTAAGCGCGGTGGCGGTAGCCGGAATGTCCCCCGGTATGCGATCGGGGAAAACCACTGTTTTGTTTGTGGAAAGAGCTACGGGAAACATATACGAAACCGTTCCGGAAGATATGCGCAAGGATAGAATATCAAACGCGCTTATTCCAAACGTAAAAGAAGTCTTTATGGGTGATAGCGGGAAAAACATCGTCTATCGTTATCTCAAAGAAGGCGGCGCGTCCATTCAGACATTTATACGAACCGTTCCGAACCCTGATAAAATAAAAAAAGAAACACAAAACGGAACCACCACGGAACAAATTATCGGCTCTTTTTTGGCGGAAAATATCACGGATGCGCTTGTTTCTTCAGACACGAAAACTATGTTTTATTTTGAAAAAACGCCTGACTTCAGCGACGGCGTTACCATCGGAAGCATTTTTGATTTCCGAAAAAACACTTCAGTGAAAGTATTCCAATCGCCGTTCTCCGAGTGGCTGCCGGTATCATTTGTTGGGAAAATGGTACTGCTCCAAACAAAAGCGTCGCAAAATGTTCCCGGATACCTCTACTCCTTGGATACATCAAACGGGGAATTGCAAAAAATCGTCGGCGATATCAACGGCCTCACCGCCCTCCCGAGCCCCGATCAGCAAAAAATACTCTACTCAAAAAGCACGCGCGGCGGCGTAGCGTTGCGCCTGTATAATCGGCGAGAGGGAACCACTCTTGATATTCAGCTTGCGACATTGCCTGAAAAGTGCGTGTGGGATATTGACAGCGTTTTTGCGTATTGCGCGGCGCCGGACTATATTCCGACCGCTCTGTATCCGGATGAGTGGTACCGGGGCAGTATCCGCTTCAGTGATTCAATGTGGAAAATTGACTCGAAAACCGGAAAAATTGACGCTCTTTTTGTACCGAGCGCTTTCGGGATAAACGCCATGGATATAACCGTACCGGCGCTTTCGCCCAATGGCGACTATCTTTTCTTTATAAATAAAACGGATTCCACTCTGTGGGGATATGGCTTTAATCAATAATTCTATGAAGGCAGGGTTGTTATTCCTTTTTACTGTTTCGCTCCCGTTTTTTGCCGGCTTTTTGCTTTCCGCTCCGCATATTTCTCTGGCGGCAGGAACTGACGCGAATTATCAACTCCTCGCGCCCATAGACACCATAAAAGCCGGCGATACATCTGTGGGGATCACCCTTGTAGACTACATGAAGGGTCTGTTTGTGGCGGTTATTGGGTTTGCGATTATCTTGGCTGTTGTTGAGCTGGTCGTCGGAGGGATAGAGTATGTCGCCGCGGCGGTGCCTTCCGCAAAAGAAGACGCGAAGAAAAGAATAGGCGGGGCGGTGGGGGGATTGCTTCTTATCCTCATCGCGTGGATACTCTTACAGGCGCTCAATCCGAAGCTGTTGAGTGTTGGGTTGAATTTGCGGAAGTTGGCGGTGGTGGGGAGTACTGATGTGAGTAGTGGTACCGGAGCAGAGCCGACAGTGACCCAGTGGTGTGGTGTCGGAAGACTAACTGGAGAATGGATTGGGATTCAAATTAATACAGAAAAAGAATGTAACGACGTAAAGGGTATAATGGAAACTTGCCAATTATGCAGCTCTTTGTGGTGTATTGATGGTCCGGAAAGAGGAACGGTGAGATATGGATCAAAAGAAAAGTGTGAAAGTAATGCTGGAACAAATACTTGTAGTCTTTGTACAACCACAACACCCACCGCAACCAGCGATTGGTCAACGTTTTTTAATTTTGACGGGGGGATAATACAGCAAGTCAGCACTGCTTCTGGTCCGCTTTCCACACTGCTTTCTTGTATGGCGGGGAAGCTCCCGTCGGGTGTTGGTACAATCAGTTCTATTTCAGACAGTAAAATTATAAGCGGGGAAAAAACATTTACTGAGTGCTTACAAGGAGGACAATCTGTTGGGTGCGCCCATGGTGTAAATTCTTGCCATTACGGAGGGACTGGGTGCACGGGGTCATCATACGCTGTTGATTTTGGAGACCAACAAAACATGGGTGCCCTCAGTTCCGCGGCAGAACAGTGTAATAGCCGCGCATTCATTAATAATGAAGATAATCATTTACATGTAAGTGTCGGTAGTGTTAGTGGTTGCGCTTGCAATTAAAAATTTTTATGACTGTGGAACTTCATGCTTACTGAGAAAATATACAAAAGAACACTCATTTATGTTCCAATACTTGCTTTTTTTATTGTATTTTCTTTTGGTAATTTATTTATAAACGCAGCAGGGACCGAATCCGGCTACCAACTCCTCGCGCCCATAGACACTATAAAAGCCGGTGATACATCTGTGGGTATCACCCTTGTAGACTACATGAAGGGTCTTTTTGTGGCGGTTATCGGGTTTGCAATTATCTTGGCTGTTGTTGAGCTGGTCGTCGGGGGGATAGAGTATGTCGCCGCGGCGGTGCCTTCCGCAAAAGAAGACGCGAAGAAAAGAATAGGCGGGGCGGTGGGGGGATTGCTTCTTATCCTCATCGCGTGGATACTCTTACAGGCGCTCAATCCGAAGCTGTTGAGTGTTGGGTTGAATTTGCGGGAAATAGCTATATTTTCCAGCACTGGTGTTGTAACACAGCCACCACCTCCGCAATGGTGTTTATTTAACCGAAAGACTCCACCGGAAAAGATTGGTGGACCATTTCCGGACGAAAAGACGTGTGATGACGAAAAGCCGAGTGGTCTTGCTGTGGATTGTAAATTATGTGACGGTGGGGTACCTTCTGTATCTGGGTGTGAAGATTCCACCGCCGTACAGCAAAGAGTTGAGGGGGGTGGACAGGTTTGTCAGACTACATCATGTCAATCTTGTGGAAATAAATATGACACTGAGATACAAAAAGCTATTGCCGCTAATGGAGCAAATGGAATCATATCTGTTAGTTTGATTGAGGGGCTTATTTTTAGGGAGTCAACTTGTGGTGTAAATATGGTATCAACCGATGGGGCATGTGGGCTTATGCAGGTATTGCCGTCAAGTAGTGGGTATACTTGTAGTGAACTCATGGACACACAAACAAATATTAATGCGGGGGTAAAAATTTTAAAGAATAATATCACAAGCGCTCTTGGGAATGGTTATTCTTCTGTTACATCAATACAAATGGGTCTTGCTAGTTATAATTGTTGTGAAAATGGGGATAATCCAAACAGCCAAAGTGTAAGTTGTGATTTTTGGTCAGTGAAAGTTCCTAAGTGGGGGTGTCCTATTAATCCTGGTGAGATGTGTGATGTGAAAGATTATGCGTGTAATATCTCAGCGTGTATTTAGCTTTTAGAACTTCCGCTTAACATACAGCTCGTGGCAGATGGAGAATACGTTGCTAACAATCCAGTAGAGCGCGACGGCGGAAAAAATGGTGTAGGCGATAAAAAACACAAAGAACGGTATTACTTCATCTCATTTCCGTAATAATGCTGGCAATTTTCCAAAAAGGCAGAAAAATCACTTCCGTGTTTTCTATCTGAAGCGAGCCTTCAAAACTTATATTGACCACAAACGCCTTTTTGGGATTATACGCGGTGATAAAGTTGCGGAGCGATCTCTCTATTTTAGATTGTTTTAACACGCTATATTTTATCTCAATCGGAAGAGTTTCTCTACCGAAACTTAAAACGAGGTCGACTTCCGATCGGTCTTTCGTTCTCCAAAAATTAATGGTAGCACCGCTTTGTGAAACGGAAACGATTTCCTTTAACGTCCTATATACGAAATTTTGAAACAGAAATCCATCTCTATTATATTCATTTTCCGGAATCCCGAAAACACCGGCTGCATAATTACGGAGCCCAATATCGTGAAAATAAATGACTGGTGATTTTGTTATCTCTTTTCTCGCATTACGGAAGTAAGGAACAACTCGTTCCACAACAAATGTTTTTTCGGCATACCAGAGGTAATTTTTTATTGTCGGCAAAGAAATATCCAGTGTGCGAGAAAGCTCTGTATAATTTACCATTTGCCCAATCTGACTTGCTAAAGTTTTTATAAGCGCCCCGAACGCATCAATCCGCTCGACACGCAAGAGATAGGCGATATCTTTCTCTATATAGCTTTGGTAAATCTCGTTAATGATAGTTCTCTTCTTTTCAAGCGTCGCCGCTAAAATCACTCTTGGATATCCACCAAAGCTCAAGTATTCCGAAAGAAGGCGCTCAACTTCTTTTGTTTCAATAATATAATATGCTTCCGGATTATTCTCATAGCGGTATTCCGTTTTGAAATTTACGAATTCGAGAAACGAAACCGTGGAAAGCTCAAATAATTTTTTCCTTCCTAAAAGAGATTCATGTATTTTTTCTTTCAGCTCCACACTTCCTGACCCGGAGACAATCATTTTATACGGCAGATGCATATCATATAGTCCTTTGAGAAATATCCCGGCGTCTTCTTTTCTTTGAATTTCATCAAGAAACACAAAACCTTGATCTTCCCCGAACTCAATTTTCATTCTTGCAAGAAGAGAACTTTGTGAGGTAAAAAACTTCTGGTGGTCTTCTATGTCTATGCTCAAAAAAAGCGTTTTTTTACCCTGCGACACCAGATAATCACGCAGGTCTTCCATGAGTGTTGTTTTTCCGGATTGCCGAGGCCCGACAATCAAAGAAATTTCTTTTTCTTCTAGGTGCTCCTTAATTGAGTCAAAAATTCCTCTTTTTATGTGTTTTTTATTCATACTTATATATTAGTACGAGAATTCATAAAGTCAAGTTATACTATCCACATAAAAACCGCTGGCAGATTTGCGAATATTTTTTTACGCTAATTCCAAGGTTTTCCGCTTAACATACAGCTCGTGGCAGATGGAGAATACGTTGCTAACAATCCAGTAGAGCGCGACGGCGGAAGATATGGTGTAGGCGATAAAAAATACGAGTACCGGGAAGACGTATTTCATTTGTGTCGCCATGTTTCTTGAAAACTCTTCTTGAAATGATGGTGTGGTTCCTTCAATTGATTTTGCCGGCGTCGGCATTGAGAGTTTTATCTGAAAATACTGCGTTATGGCCGCCAAAAACGCGAATGGGATGCTTTTTCCGGCGAGGTCTGTCCAAAGGAATACCATATTCATGTGTTCCGGAAGTGAGACAAAAGAGTATAAAATATCCGCATTGAATTTCATCCCGTCGAAAAACACGAAATAGAGCGCGAATATCACCGGCAATTGAAGAAGCATAAGGAAACAGCCGGAAAACGGATTCACTCCATGCTCTTTATAGAGCTCCATTGTCGCTTTGGCTTGCGCTTGCTGGTCGTCTTTGTGTTTTTCTTTAATCTTCTTAATGTGCGGCTCTATCGCCCTCATACGGGCTTGTGTGGTGGTGGATTTATGCGCAAAAGGGAAGAGGAGGAACTTTACCAAAAGCGTAAGAATAATAACAGCGAGTCCGACACTTTCACTAGGAAGCACCCCCACTAAAAAAACCAATGCGTTATACATCGGGTCATAAAAAATAGTGTTGAAGAGTTGTTTCATTTTTTTATTGTACCATATCTATATTATTTTTCTGCCACGGATGGCACCGGAATATTCGTCGAAACGATAAATATATGCCTTTTATCGCCCCATATTTGATAATTGCTTCTTCCGCATACTGACTGCAAGTCGGGTAAAAAACGCAAGTCGGCATTCTTTTTCTGAAAATTCCCGTATCTGGTGAAAAATATCGGCGATAGATGCGTAAAAAGAGTAATGCTATGTATTTCATGTCATAAAATTTGAGCTTTTTTCAACAAAAGCCTTACCTCGTTCTGAAATGCGGAAAAAGTGAGTTTTTCGGCGTCTTTTTTAAGAAAAAACACACCGAGAACAGGGAGTGTGTGCAATTTTTTTTTCCCGAGAATCAACCGAAGCGCCGAATACCCGCGGCGACGAAGAAGATTCCTTTGCACTGCGCTTTTTGATACTTTTTTTGAAACAACAAAAGAGAATTTTGACGGACCGGTTGATTTTTTTATCATCCGAAGCGATAGTGTTTTGGAGTGGAAAGATGATCCGTTAGTAAAAATGGTTGCGAATAAAGACCTTGGTGTTCGGTTCTTTTTAGACAACATAATGGACTCTGTTTGATTAAACCGCGAGTTTAGCTCGGCCTTTCTTCCGGCGCCTTTTTAAGACGTTTTGTCCTGTTTTTGTTTTTGCGCGAACAAGAAACCCGTGAGTTTTTGCTCGTTTTCGTTTTTTTGGCTGATATGTTTGAGACATTGTGTAAATATACCAAAAACAAGTAAAAAATCAACTTGACAAAAAACATATTGATGATTCTTGTTTTTATGTTATCCACATCATATAAACATCTTGTAAACACGTGTGTATCTTTCTAACAAGTTCCTTCTTTTGTAAAACAAAGTATAATGAAAGTACTTTCAAAAATTATCTTTATCCTTATGTTTACAGAAAACAAACAATTGTGGGATGCGGTGCTTGGGGAGATTGAGCTCACGGTTTCAAGAGCGAATTTCAGTACGTGGTTTAAAAATACTTACATTGTAAAACAGGAGAGTGGGATTGTTTTTATTGGAGTGAAGAATGAATTCGTGAAAGAGTGGCTTTTCTCAAAACATAATAAATTTATCTTGAAATCACTGCGTGACAGGTCTGAAAATATTCGCGGGGTTGAATACGTTATATCAACGCGAAACATAAAAGAAGATCAATTAAACGAATTATCGGCGCAAAATCATAAAACATTATTTGTTCAAGAACTGCCGCTTCATGACCTGTATATAAATCGCGAAGATAATCTCAACCCAAAATACACTTTCGATAATCTTGTTGTTGGTCCATTTAATGAGCTGGCTTACGCGGCATCGCAGGCGGTGGTAAAACGCCCCGGCTTTGCTTATAATCCTCTTTTTATACACGGTGGTACCGGTTTAGGGAAAACCCACATCACTCAAGCGATCGGGAATCATATTAAATCGGAGAAAAGCGGGAAAAAAATATACTATATTACATCGGAAAAATTTTCCATGGATTATGTAAACTCCCTTCAAAATAACCGTATAAACGACTTTAAGGAGCGGTATAGGAAATATGATGTATTTATCATGGATGACATACAATTCATGTCCGGAAAAGATAAAACACAAGAGGAGCTTTTTCACCTTTTTAACACTTTATATGAAAACAATAAGCAGATTATTTTCTCATCCGATAAACACCCGAACTATATCATCAATCTTGAGGATCGGTTAAAAACGCGTTTTGGGGCGGGGATGATTGTTGACATAACCACACCGGAATATGAATCAAGGGTCGCCATTATCAGGCATAAATTCATGTCATCGAACTTTACCATGGACGATGAACAGGTGTCTTTTATCGCTCAATCACTCGAGTGCAGTGTCCGTGAATTGGAGGGGATACTGAATTCCATTATTTGCCAATCTCGCCTCAAAAATAAAGATTTGAGTTTAGGTGAATTGAAAACATTGATAAAAAACAATATTATACCCAAAAAAACCACTTCAATAAAAGACGTAATTCGTGTGGTTTCTGAATTTTATAACGTCGACGAATCGGTGTTGTTTGAAAAAACAAGAAGAAAGGAGGTTGTGAAACCGCGGCAAGTGGCCATGTATATTCTTCGGGAAGATTTTAATGTCTCTTACCCGACAATCGGAGAAAAATTCGGCGGGAGGGATCACACGACGGTTATACATTCCTGCGATAAAGTAAAAAATGACATAAAACAAAGCACTGTGCTGATGGAAGAGTTGGCACAAATACGCGTAATGTTATTATAGTGTTGATAATCTTGTTGAAAACAGTTTTACGGAGAGTATATAATGAGTGTATAAAAAGTGGATACGTTGAAATATATGCGGGTTACTTTATGTTTATTGGAAACTAGTCGACTTGTTTTCCACACCGGAAAATAAAAAGTATGTGTCAAAAGAGCGGTAAAAAACATTTATCCACTTATCCACACCAATAATAGTAATGAGTAGTTGGGTTTATAAAAATAAAAATTAACTTTATGAAAGCAGAATGTTTAAAGGATGCTCTTCAGGATGGTGTGCAACTGGCGGGAAGAATCGTCGGGAAAAACCTCGCACTCCCTGTTCTTGGCGGTGTACTTTTTTCTGCTCAAAAAAACACCATCACTTTACGGGCTACAAACCTTGATCTTGGTGTAGAGATACAAATACCGGCAAAAATCGAAAATGAAGGAGTTACGGTTATTCCTGGACATATCCTCTTGGGTGTTCTTTCCGCCCTCAATGACAGAAAGGTTGTCATTGATGTGTCGGATAACATACTCTCTATTTCCACAATACACACAAAATCAACAATACAATGCCTTTCTTCTGATGATTTTCCAACACTTCCGACACTTTCCGATACGGTAGAATCTTTCTCTTTTCCGGTTCAAAAGTTTATTGATGGTGTGAAAAGTGTGTGGTATAGCGCATCGGTTTCTGATATGAAACCGGAAATTGCGAGCATATATATTTACCAAAACGAAAATACTGTTATTTTTGCGGCAACTGATTCTTTTCGACTTGCCGAAAAGAAGATTTCCGTAAAAAATGGCGCGGAATTTTCCCCAATTCTCATACCATATAAAAACATAATTGAAATACTCCGTGTTTTTGAAAGCTTAAGCGGGGATATTGAAGTGAAATTCAATAAAAATCAAATATCTTTTTCTTCTGAAAAAATTTACGTTACCTCGCGCATTATTGACGGAATTTTTCCTGACTACCACCAAATTATCCCAAAAGAATATACAACTGAAGCTGTTTTATTAAAGCAAGATATTATAAACACACTAAGAATAACACATTTATTTTCCGATAAATTTAATCGCGTTGATTTTTATATCAACCCTGAAAAAAAACTTTTTGAAGTGAAAGCAAAACACACACCAATCGGCGAAAATACCACGCAAATAGAAGCTCGTTTATCCGGAGCCGAAATATCTTGCGGGTTCAATCAAAAATATATACTCGACTGTTTTCAGGCAATAAAACAAGAAAGCGTTATTTTTAGCTTCTCAGGGGTCGGGCGACCTCTGGTTATTCAAGGGATTAATGATAAATCATTTACGTATTTGGTTATGCCGTTGACGACATAGAAAAATAGAAAGATACAAAACATATCATCTTTTAATTTTTCTATTTTTCCTATCTTTTTATTTTCTATGTAATATGTTCAATATCTCAAATTACCTTGAAAAATTTAAAAAAATAGAGCCGGAAGGCGAGTTAGTGAAACATGCCACAGAAAAGGCTATTTTTGAAACACTTGGCGTGAGGGTTGATAAAAAAGATATGTCAGTACACAACAACACTCTTCATATTTCCGCCCCAGCGGCTCTTAAGAGCGAAATTTTTATGAATAAGGGGGCTATACTTCAAAAATCGCGAGATGTGGCTAAAACTCGTACTGCAAGGGATATACGATAGGGGTGAATTGATTGTTATTTTGTCACTTTGAAATTTACCGTCGCTTCGCCGGTATTGAGCGCTCTATCAGTGGCAACTACCCTCAGTTGGTTTTGTGTTTGTATCCCAGCTATCTCATTTGGAACAAATGAGAAACTAAAAGGCGGAGTTTTTGATGTACCGACAAAAACTCCATTTACAAAGAAGTCAGCTTTTTGTGTTGGTAATTTTCCGACAGAAACCATGGAAACTTGAATTTTTCCACGCAAATCATAGCTTCCACCGGGAATAATTGAGGTAATGAAGACCCTCGGCTTATTTTCAATCGTGTGTACGGTATCAATTTCCGTCGGAGTAAAAGAACTTTGCTCTATGGCATTATTTTTAACCCACTGTTGTACTGATGTCTCCCAGTTTACGAATTGAGAATCATTCTCAGGATGTTCAGGGATCGGCCCGCGCGGATCACTTTTATCAACCCAATAAAGGAGAGAGTGGGTGTTTGGAATGAATTTTTCCACACGTAATTCAGGCGGCGTAAGGTCTGTTGCGAGCTTTCCTGATGTTCTATCAACAATATACGATGTATTTCCAATCCACGCGCCGCGTAATACCGGTTTTATGTCAGATGGAACAGGGAGCGGTTCCTCAAAATTCTCTACAGGGAGTTTTTTAAGCACTTCTTCCATAACCGCGTGCCACATTGGCGCCACAATAAATCCGGCCACTTTCTTTTCCATTGGCGTGTTGTCGTTATTCCCGACCCATGCGCCGAGCACAAATGACGGCGTATACCCAAGAATCCACGTATCGCGGTAATTGTTTGTGGTACCGGTTTTTACCGCTACTGTTCTTTCAGGAAAATTCAAAGCAGAGCCTTCCCCAAAAGCGGGAGCGCGCGCGTCATTATCAGACAGAATATCGTTTATTTGCAAAGCAATATCTTTTTGGATAACCTGTTCGCTTTCTTGTTTGAATTCTTCGAGTATGTTTCCATCATTGTCTTCAACGCGAAGAATAAAAACATTAGGATTTTTTTCGCCGCCGTTCGCAAAAACCCCATACGCGCCAGTCATTTCATAGAGGGATACTTCGCCGGACCCAAGCACAAGCGTTAAACCATACTGTTTCGGGTTTTTAATGGTGGTAATTCCCATTTTTTTTGCCGTATCAATGGAATCCTGAATACCGGAAAGGTAAAACATTTTAACGGCAGGTATATTAACCGATTGCGCCAGTGCATCGCGAAGCGTCATTGGACCGCGGTATATATGATCATAATTTTCCGGCATATAGCATTCTTCCGCGCTCATATCCTGCAATGCCGGCATCCCGTATGGCGTACAAGAGCTGTTAAATTCGGTTTGAAGGTCAAACACTACGGTTTCCGGCGTATACCCCTTCATAAACGCAGTCGCGTATATAAACGGCTTAAAAGATGAACCGGGCTGTCTGTTTTTTGAGAGAGCGACATTGAAGTTCCCGTCAATATTAGTATTAAAATAATCCCTCGAACCGACCATAATAAGAATTTGCCCGAGTTTCGGGTTGATGCCGACCAGAGCCGCGTTGTGAGCGTTGAATTGTTTTACATTTTCTTCCCCGTATTTTTTCACATTTTCTTCAGCTTTCACTTGAAGTTCCGCGTCAAGCGTAGTGACCACTTTCAATCCGCCGTTTTCAAGCATATCCTTGCCGTATTTTTCCTCCAAATACTGTTTCACCATCATAACGAAATGCGGAGCGGTAATCCCTTCTTCTTGTGAAGAGAGGAACACAGCTTTTTCTCCGATCGCCAGCGTATATTCGCTGTCTGAAATAAACCCAAGCTCCAGCATTCTTTTTAACACGATATTTTTCCTCTCCTCAAGTTTGTTTTTATTGTTTCCGTACGGAGAATAAAAAGTCGGCGCTTGCGGGAGGGCGGCAAGATAAGCGCTTTCAGACAAAGAGAGTTCACTTGCGTGCTTACCAAAAAAAGACAAAGATGCCTGCTCTATTCCATATACGCTTCCCCCATAAGGAACTTCATTAAAATACAACTCAAGAATCGTGTCTTTTGAGAGTACCCGCTCCATTTTCAGAGAAATAATCCATTCTTTTATTTTTCTCGTTATTGTTTTTTCCGGGCTAAGAAAAGCGTTTTTTACCACTTGCTGGGTAATAGTCGAACCACCTTGACTAAAACTCCCCGTGTTGAGATTCGCTAAAATGGCCCGAAAAATAGAACGAAAGTCGATCCCTTGGTGTTCATAAAACCTAGAATCTTCTATCGCAATAGCGGCGTTTCTTGTGGTCGTGGATATTTGCTCCAATGGGATAATGGTTCTTTTTATATTCCCATGAACATCATAGAGGAGTACTTTTTCAGTCCGATCGTATATTTTTGTCGATTGAACCATATTGAATTCCTCCAATGAATGTATGTCAGGGATTTTTACGGTTGCCATAAACATAAACAACACACCGGCCGCAAAAAAACCAAACGCAAAGAGTGTAAAAACAACATTCTTTACCAATGATAAAAAAGACAGTTTATTTTTTGTTTTCATTTTTATAAAATACAACAAAACTGAAATAATATCAAATATGTTTCTCTTATATCTTATAGTATAAAATGTAAAAAAAGAAAAACCCTGAATCACCAGAGTTTTTCTTTTTGAGGAAAAATTAATATTCTTCCTCGTCGTCCTCTATCCCAAAACCGTCATCCTCCCCATCATCATCCCCATAGAATTCCTCATCCTCTTCATCCAAAGCGTCCGGGTCGGCGCTGTCGCCATCATCCGTTCCTAAAAAAACACCCGATTTAATTTCTTCTGCGTCATATACCATACCGCCATCAACATCTTGCGTCCCCAAAAAAGAAGAAGAGCCATAAGGATAGTCGCGGAGCATTGTCATAGAAATATTCATTTGTGAGTTTTTAAAACGACCTTACTCTACATGATTACCACTTTCAAAAACACTTCCAAAAATGGCTAAAGCAGAGCTGGCTCCATTTGTACCAAATCTGTAAAAAAAATGCAAGCCCAAAACTTCCTATTTGTGGAAAAGCGAACTATAACCTTATTTTTCGGCTTAAAACACCATAAGAGGCCAAGCAAGTAAGCGCACAAGCAATGGCGTCATACTCGTCGTCTTTTGCATCATTTTTATCAATTTTTACGAGTTTTTTTACCATTTCCATTATTTGTTTTTTATCGCTTCGTCCGTGTCCCGTAATGGCGATTTTTATTTGAAGCGGGGTAAATTCATAGACCTCAAGTTTTTTTCTCGCCGCTTCATATAACACCACCCCGCGCGCTTCCGCGACGAGTATCGCCGTCTTTTGGTTCGTGTTAAACACAAGCGTTTCAATAGCAAGCGCTTGCGGTTTATATTCTTCAATTATGGTGTGAACTTTTTCCCCCAACAAACAAAGCCGCTCATGGAACGGGATTTGTGCCGGCGTGTGGAAGCATTCGGAGTATACCACAACCTCCTTATTGTTTTGTTTTTCAACTACCGCTATGCCGAGCCGCTCATAACCGGGGTCGATACCAAGGATACGAAAATTTGAATTATGAATCATGAATAAGGAATAATGAATAATGAATACGACAACGTTTTCCTAATTCCTAATTCTTTTTTATTCCGCGCTAGTATAAACATTCTGTACCTCATCATTATCCTCAAGTTCCTCAACAAGTTTCTCAAGTTTCTCTAAATCCTCATCTGAAAGATCGGTTGTCGTTTTCGGCACCCACCCGTCGGCGGTTTTCTCAAAATTCCAAGATGCCGAGCCGGGTGCCGCGAGGGCGAACCCGTTTTTAGAGAGGATGTGTTTCACCTCCGCCGCGGCTTTGTTGCGGTTATCGGTCAACCCTTCTATAATAATACCGCATCCGCCGGGACCGTACGCTTCATAGAGTACCGGATCCATTTGCCCGGATTCGGCACCAAGGCCTTTTTTAATGGCACGCTCGATGTTTTCCGAAGGCATATTCTCTTTGCGAGATTTTTCAATAACAGAACGCAGGGTGGGGGAGGTAATATCCCCATTGCATTTTTTCGACTCCAGAGTAATAAGCCGCGCATATTTGGAAAAAACCTTGCTTTTTTTAGCATCGGTTGCGCCTTTTTTATGCTTTATTTGTGACCATTTATTGTGACCGGACATATAAAATTAAAAATTAAAATTGAAAAAGTAAAAATTATTTTTCGGAAAATCCAATTTTGTTTTTTGGTTTTTCTTCTTCTTTAATCAGGTGTTTCAGTGTGTCGAACACAACCTTGAAACGATGGTCGTATTTCTTCTCCATATCCTCAACCTTTTCTTTCAAATCTTTATAATGTGAAAGCATCTCGCGCAGCTTAATGAAAGTTTTGACTATTTGAATATTTACTTGGATGGCGCGCTCGCTTTTAAGAACACTTGAAAGCATTAAAACGCCGTGTTCAGTAAACACGAACGGTGCTTTTCTTAACCCCATTTTCTCGCGATTGGATATCACAATTTGTGATATCCAATTTTCCACCTCTTTACTTGTTAACTGAAATATAAAATCTTCCGGAAAGCGCTTCGTGTTTCTTTTTACCGCTTGGTTGAGAACTTGAGTTTTTACACCATAAAGCTCCGCCAAATCGCGGTCAAACATAACCTTCTGTCCGCGGATAACGAAAATCTTTTGAATAATCCGTTCGGTGGGGATGATTTGTTTTTCTTTCATATGATGAAAATAACATAAAATCGGAAAAGAAAAAAGCCCGCCTCAGTGTAAGTGGGCGGGCTTAATATAATATAAGCAATTAAATTTTAGGTATGTACGGTGCCTTGTTTAAGAAGCCAAGCTTCAATTTTTGTTGCGTCTTCAACAGAAAAGTACCCGCGAAATGTTCCAATTTCCTGAAATCGTGCATCGTGAGCGTAAGGATAAATTTCTTGATCAGCAAGAAACTCTTGAAAGTCATCAATAAGACCACCGTCTTTGTAATCATGGGCAATAGCGCCACGACTCAAATTCACAGTTGTTTTTTCACCTTGTATCTCTATGTGAACTATTGGTCTGACAGTAAAAGTACATTTAGGCATTTTTAATCTCCTTGTAGTAAGAATTTAGAATCTCGGCGTCAAGTAACTACCAACTTTAGTAAATACGAAACTATCGTGTTTGTCAAGATTGTGTCCGGTTTTCAGGTATTTCAAACCCAAGATGGTTATACGCCTTCAGTGTTACCACCCGCCCGCGGGGGGTTCTTTCCAACATACCTATTTGGATAAGGTAGGGTTCATTGACTTCTTCAATCGTCGCATCTTCTTCAGAGAGGGAGGTGGCGATGGTTCCGAGACCCACAGGACCTCCGGCGTGGTTTTGGATGATGGTTTCGAGTATTTTGCGGTCGGCAAAAGTCAGTCCGAGGTCATCCACCTCAAGAAGGTGAAGGGCTTTCTTGGCGGTTTCTTTGTTTAATGGCGTTTCATGCACCTGCGAGTAGTCGCGACAGCGTTTCAGGAAATAATTTGCGGTTCTTGGGGTGAAGCGGCTTCGTTTCGCTATTTCCATGACGCCGCCCGCATCAATATCAATCCCGAGTATTTTTGAGGAGCGTTCTATGATTTTTTGTATTTCTTTTTCAGTGTAAAATTCCAGACGAAAAGTTCCGCCGGAAAAACGTGAGCGGAGCGGGGAAGAGAGGAGGGCGACGCGTGTCGTTGCGGCGATCAAGGTGAACGGCGGGAGTTCTAATTGTATCGTGCGCGCGGACGGGCCTTTGCCGATAAGAATATCAAGCGTTCCCGATTCCATCGCCGGGTATAAAACTTCTTCAATGAGTTTATTGAGTCGATGGATTTCGTCTATAAATAAAATATCTCCGGGTGAAAGATTTGTGAGAACAGACGCGAGGTCGCCGACTTTTTCAATAGCGGGACCTGATGTGATTTTTATTTGGCTTCCGGTTTCTTTTGCGATGAGGTGGGCGATGGTCGTTTTCCCCAAACCGGGCGGACCATAAAAAAGAAGGTGCTCCGGCGGATGATTTCTTTGTTTTGCGGCGGTGAGAAGTATGTGTAAATTCTCTTTTATTTTTTCTTGCCCGATATATTCAACCCACGTGTCAGGACGCAGGGTGGTGTCCAAAAAACCGCTTTCTTTACGGATATCCGTGTTTTTGCTTGACATAAACTATATTACATGATAGGATACTCCTGAATCAAAAAATACAAAAAAACAGACACAATAGTGTGGTTTTTTACTTAAATGCGCATTGTAAATATCTAAGCAATCGGGCGGTTACACGCTTCCGGGTATTCTTTGAGGAACTTCTGGGTACCCGCCTCGCGCGCGTATACTGGAATTCTCCTTAAGAGAGTTCCTAACTTTTAGTGCCAATACCAATTTTTACTGAAAGGATTGCTTAGATATTTATAGTGCGTATTTATTTTGACAAACGAGTAAGAAATGAAAGTTAACTTTTATTTCTTACGAGTGCCGTCAAAATATAAGAGTATGAAATACCGCTCTTATTCTTTATCTTATATGAAGAGGGTATCGAGTACAAGCAGTTCGGGAACAATATTTTTTGGAAGTCAAAAAAATAAAGTAAAAATTTTTACCTCACCCCAGACATATCAACAACACGATACAATTCATCAAGAGCGGTGACGCCATTCAATACTTTAATGATCCCATCCTCCCGCATATCAAGAATACCCTGTGAGCGAGCCACCTTTTTTATCTCACGATCACTCGGATTTGTTTCAAGAAGGTTTTCTATGGCGTTATCGAGTAAGATGCCTTCATAGAGACCGATCTGACCCTTAAAACCGGTGTTATTGCAGTGGGCACAGCCGGCTGATTTCCATATTTTTCCGTGATTTTCAACATGACGACCGACAATGCCGCTTATTATCGCATCAATAATATCGCGCTCGTCTTGGTTTTGCTTCATTTCTTTTTTACACACAAGGCAAAGGATTCGAATAAGCCGTTGGGCGAGTGCGATATTAAGCGCCCCGCCGATAATCTTCGGATTCACCCCAAGTCCGATAAGGCGCGGAATCGCCCCAGCCGCATTATTCGTGTGAAGAGTTGAAAAGACAAGGTGTCCGGTAAGCGCCGCGTCTATGGAGGTCTGTGCTGTTTCTTGGTCTCGTATCTCGCCTACCATGATAACATCCGGATCCTGCCGCAAGGCAGACCGAAGGCCGGAAAAGAATGTATAGCCTTTTTTTTCATCGGTTTGAGTCTGCACAATGCCGGCAAGATGGTATTCAATCGGGTTTTCTATAGTGATAATTTTTATTTCCGGCGTATATATTTCGCGCATAAACGCATACAAACTCGTTGTTTTTCCTGATCCGGTCGGCCCGGTGGTGAGAACCAGACCATTTGGTTTCGCTATTTCCCGCAGAATAATATCACGAAGCACATCATCAATACCAAGCGCTGAAAATGGGATATTAATAATATCGGGATTCAAAATACGAAGGACAACAGACTCGCCGTATGTTCCCGGGAGTATTGATGCGCGTATTTCCACTTCGACTTCCCCCAATCGAACACTAAACCTCCCATCTTGTGCCGTAGAGGTAACGTTCAACTTCATGCCGGAAACCAGTTTAATACGCGAAAGAATAAGCCGAAACACCTTTGGGGCTAAGGTTGTGATGTCATGGAGTACGCCATCCAACCGAAGACGGAGTCGTGCGTGGATTTCTTCCGGTTCAATATGTATATCCGAAGCGGATGACGCCATGCCACCGGCGAGAATCATTTCAAGGATGCGTGATATTTGATGGATTTTTTCCGTATTCTGAAGCATTTCTTCCACGAGAGCCTGAAGGTCGTTTATGTTTTTCATCCGCTCAAGAAAGTAAGAAACATCGGCATTTGATATTTCCAAAATACCGGCTTTTTCTCCTTTAGCGGTCGATATGTCTTTATACCTTTCCCACGCATGTTTAAGACTTACCATTGAGGTCATATACAAAACCACAAAATACCCTTGTCGCTCGATGTCGGCAATAGCAAACCCCGTTTCTTTGTTTTTAGGGGAGTGTACGGCAATATACATTTTTTTTCCAACCAAATGAAACGGTGCAAGCAGAGCCTTTCTTGCTACCGGTTCCGGGACAAGAGAAAGAGCGCCGGTATCAACGGAAACAGAGGTGAGGTCCACGTAAGAAATCCCATATTTCGCTGAAAGAATACGAGCCAATTCCTCCTCCTCTTTTTGGTGGATTTCGTCGAGTTTTTTATTTTGTTTTTCCTCTTCAAATTTTGGCATAATATCATCAAGATACGCGCACTAAATTTTTTTTGCGAATCGTGGTACACTTATTTCAAGCGACAGAAAAATCACCACTTTTCAATATATTAGGACTTACGCACTGTTGCGGAAACATACGGTTTTGGTGTAGAATTTTGGTCG
>CAYPFT010000010.1:0-38907 GCA_964410165.1 uncultured Candidatus Saccharibacteria bacterium | reverse complement strand
CGACCAAAATTCTACACCAAAACCGTATGTTTCCGCAACAGTGCGTAAGTCCTAAAGATAACGTTTTCATTTACAGACCTTTACATAGGCACGCCGTGTCGCTTCGCCCATCTTTTCCCAATCCCAGTCCGCCACGGTAGACATGACCGCTTGTGTGTCGAATTTCTCCGCTTGAGGCAGTTTCTCCAAAAGACGAATGAGTTCGCTTGTATCGTGAAACGTAAATCCGTTTTTTCCGACCACCACCAATTCCGCAACGGCAAAATCCCGACAGATGACAGGAACTCCATAGGACAAGGAGAGCAAGATTGCCGCCGAACCCAAAGCGGAATCTCCATAATACATAACTGAATAATCCGCGAGCGCGTGGAGTTTCGGCATATCTTTGTCGCCTATGTATTCCAAGCGCAGGGTGACGCATTTATTTTTACCGACGATCCGTTTTATTTCTTCGCCATATTCTTTTGTCGGTTTGCCGGCAATGTAGAGATGCAAGGGGACTCCTTTTTTAGCGACCGCGGCAACCGCCTCAATGAGCGGGGGAAGCGCTTTATACGGGCGTACTTTTCCAAGAGCCAAAAGTACGATGCTGTGCGGAGAAAGACCGTATTCTTTTCTCAGGTCATTCCGGTCTCCCTGCCAGATCGGCCCGTAAACACCGATGTAATTTCCCGGGGGGATACATTCGATATCTTTGCCTGCTCTTTTCAGCGATTCGCTTTCGGCGAAGGATTTTTCGTGCAAGAGAACTTTGTCGGCAAGCGCCCACATCAATCTTCTCCCGAAATTATCAACCTTCGGGTGAGGATAGTCATGCGAATGGAGATTATGCATCGTCCAGACGATTTTTACGCCCCGTATTTTTTTCAGGAGCCACAACAACGGGAATCGCCATGCGATTTTTGCGAGAGAAACGAAAAGATATTTACTGCCGTAGATATTCGTTTCCCAGTGTATGTGTATTACTCTCTTCTCATTTTTTTTATACGGCGCAAAAAAAAGATGTTTCCATGAAAATCCGTTGACTTTATATGATGAGCCGCTTTCTTCTCGACCATTGATATTGCCCTTTAGAAGCTCTAAGTAAGGCGGACCTTTTATTTCAAATGGAATGAAATAGATATTGTAATGTTTTTGAAAATCCTCTATCATAGAGCTAATGGTATCGGTAGCGATGGCATGTGTCAAACATATATACTGACCTTTCAATGAAAAAAGCGCTTATTACCGGAATAACGGGACAAGACGGGTCATACCTTGCGGAATTTTTGCTTGCAAAAGGATATGCCGTTTCCGGGCTCACTCGCGGGGCCGGTGCAGACACTTGCAAAAACCTTGAGAAGGTGAGAAATAGCCTTCAGCTTTTTTCCGGCGATATTTCAGACGAGGCGTTTCTCCAAGAAATAATTTTCAAATGCGCGCCGGACGAAATATACAACCTCGCGTCTTTTTCTTCCGTCATTTCTCCGTGGGAAAACCCCGTCGGAGTAAGTGAAATTACCGGTGTTGTCCCGGTAAAGATTCTTGAGATCATTCGAAAAACAAATCCGGCAATAAAATTCTTCCAGGCATCTTCGGCGGAAATGTTCGGGAATCCGAACGAGTGTCCCCAATCCGAACGTACGCCGTTTTTACCGAAGAACCCTTACGGCGTTGCGAAGTTGTTCGCTCATGGGATGGCTGAGCGGTATCGTGAAGATCACGGGATATTCGCATGCTCCGGGATTCTCTTTAATCATGAGAGTCCTCGAAGGGGCGATCATTTTGTCACACAAAAAATAATCAAAACCCTCGCCCGCATCGCTTTCGGCGAAGACATCATACTGGAACTCGGCAACCTTGATTCCACTCGCGATTGGGGTTTTGCGGGAGACTATGTCGAAGCCATGTGGGGCATGCTTCAGGAAGAAAAAGCGAGCGATTATGTGATTGCAACCGGGGAGGCTCACACGGTCAGGGAATTCGTCGAAGCGGCGGCATCCTGCTTCGGAATGAAAATTTTCTGGGAAGGAAAATCGGAAAACGAAGTCGGTAAAAATACAAAAGGAAAAATTCTTGTGCGGGTCAATACGGAATTTTACAGACCCGTCGAGACTGTTGCGCGTTTGGGCGACATTGAAAAGATACATGCGACGCTCGGCTGGAAACCGAAAACTGATTTTCACACGCTTGTGGAAATGATGGCGAAAGCGGTATAAAGAAAACCCCCGACGTTCTTGCCGGGGGGGTGCGAATCGCGCTTATTGCCGTTCGCGCCAGCGCAAATAGATGCACTGGAACTCTTCATGGTGGGTGATGTCGGTCGGTATGACTTCAGTGGTCCACTGAAGAATGTCGCTTTCCGTTACCTCACCTTCGATGAGGTCGGCGGCGTAAACCAGAGAAAGCGGGTGCCATCCGAGGGGGTGTTCGCCCGGCAACCACTTGTGAGCATGAACAAAACGCAGATTTTCCACGCGTATGTTCGGCGCGCCATCCTTTTCGAGGGCTTTTAAAAAACACCCCTCAAGCGTTTGATGGCGTTTCAGGTTTGTGCCCGGTATGTGCCACCCATCCCATTCGTCATGGCGATGTTTCATGAGCCATGCGCCATCCGATGGCCGGACGAGTATCGCTTCCACATAAGGAAGGCAACATGCGCCATTGACCAAGTTAAAAGATTCTTGACTCGGCCAAAAACCGTTGTCTTCCTCCACCACCATACGCAAGAGCCTTTCAAGCTCTTGGCAATCTCTGTCATTTTCTTTCACTTCTTCGTAATATCGATTTCCGCATTTCGAACAATTTTCGCCGACGAAAAAATCAACGGGAACACAGTTTGCGGGAACTTCGTAGCGAAGAATGTCGGGCATACCAAAACTCTTGATGTTGCTTACCATCGTAAGCATTGGAAGCGCGTGAGTTACCACGAGCGTTTGTCCGCGAGAAGAAGCAATTTCCGCGAGAGCCGCGTGCACTCGTTCCCTGAATGTATCTAAGGATTCAGCGGGAGGAGAGAGTTCCCTTCCAAGAAAGACAGCGAGCATTCCCGGGAATTCAGGTGTACCTTCGTATTCCCCCACACAGCGTTCTTTCAGTCGAGGGTCGTATTCGACTGAAATACCAAGCACTCCCCCAATAATTTTAGCTGTTTCGGCAGCCCTGATCATCGGTGAACTTACAATGCACGTGTAGTTTCGGTTTTTTTGAAGCCATAATGCTGTTTCTTTGGCTTGTTGTTTCCCGGTGTCGGAAAGAAAGTTCTCAATGCTCCCGATTATTTTATGGGATTCATTCATCTCAGTACTGCCATGTCGAACAATGGAAAACATTACCCGAAAAGTTTGCGATACTGCCGGGCAATTACATTTAGCGCATTTCATAATATACCTCATGTCAACTATGGAGCTAATTTATAGCATATACTATAATTTTTATTATGTCAAATGTGCGAGGTTGACAGTATGGTAATAAAATGTTAAGTTAAACAAGGAACATCGCAATCAAAAAAAGCGAATGTTGAATTGATTTGATATAACATTGGGGAATAAAACCATGAATCTTAATTTGAAAAACAAGGTCGCTATTGTTACGGGCGGCGCAAAAGGCATCGGATTCGCTTGTTGCAATAGCCTTGTGGAGGAAGGAGCAAGGGTCGTTTGCGTCGATGTTGACAGAACGGCACTGGATGAAATTTGCCGGCAAGATATTGAGTCGAGCGGAGTTGCTGGAATTTTTGCCGATGTGAGCGATGCCAAGTCTTGCGAAAACGCCGTACGCCGAGTCGTTGATGGATTCGGCGGCGTGGATATTCTCATAAACAATGTCGGCATTGAACCGAAAGATAGTTTTACACCAATCCACGACTCCACACTTGAGGTGTGGAACCATGTTTTGGAAGTAAATCTCACCAGTCATTTTTTGATGATGAAATACTGCATACCGGAAATGATGGCTCGCGGCGGAGGAACCATAATCAACATTGCCAGCGTTCAAGCGTTCCAGTCGGAGGAAAACGGAGCTCCTGCATACGGAGCAAGCAAGGGAGCTCTTTTACCGCTTACGCGAATCGCAGCACTCCATTATGCGAAACACGGAATTCGCGTGCTGGCTGTTTGCCCCGGAGCAATTGACACCCCGCTCGTTCGCGCCGAACTTGACGACGAAGGAATAAAGAAACTCGGCAGGCTTCATCCTCTTGGGCGCGTCGGAATAGCGGCGGAAGTAGCAGATGTAATCTGTTTTCTTGCAGGCTCAAAAGCGTCATTTATGACGGGTACAGCAGTTTATGTAGATGGCGGGCTTACTGCGAAAGGAGCATGGGATAGAGAAAATTTTTAACGTATAACGCAAACAAAAACGAAATCTCGGGACAGGTGTCCTGAGATTTTTTTCTATTTCCCAATCACCTCAAACCTCGGGCAGGGGACAATAAACTTTCCGCCTCGATTTAAAAACTCTTGTTCTCGGCGTACGAATTCTTCGATAAAATGCCATGGGAGCACAAGAAGATAATCGGGACGCGCTTTTCTCATTTCGTCTTCGGAGAATATCGGTATGTTCGATCCGGCGGTTTTGAGCCCGTACTTCGCCGGAGAACGCTCGGCGATGCCGTCAATAAGCGTATCATCAAGTCCAAACCACTGGAGAAGAGTGTTGCCTTTAGTGGAAGCGCCGTAGCCCCAGATTTTTTTCCCTTTTGATTTTTCTTTTTTTATGAATGCGAGCGTTTCGTCACGAAGGGCTTTTATCCGGCGGTAAAAACGCATGTATGTTTTCGGGTCGGTGAGATTTTCTGTTTCTTCGTGGGCAAGAATGGATCTGACGCGATGATCGGCGACATCCCGGTATGGCGCGGTTGCAAATGTGTTCGGGGCGGCCTTATTTTTGCGAATGTATACTCGGAAACTTCCGCCGTTTACGTCATTCAAGTGACAGTCCGCAATGGCAAACTCATGACGGTCAAGAAGGTATTTAAGGGAATGGAGCGTATAGTACTCCAAATGTTCATGGCAGATATTATCAAAAGCAAGCTGTTTTAGCATGAGCGGCGTATAGCTCAGCTGTATAATCCATAACCCGTCTTTATCAAGAATGTCGTAGACGTCCTGAACAAACGAATCGGGATCCTCGAGGTCGTAGAACATCGCAAGAGAGGTAACGACTTTCGCTTTTTTCTTTCCATACGCGGTTTTCTTGTAATTTTTTTTATTGAAATAATCTTCAATGATGATGTTCGCGTGTTCTCTCGCCAGTTCGCTGAAACCGTTTTTTGCCGGGTCAAAACCGATGCGCGTAACGCTCGGGTGAACGAAGCGCAAGAGCGTACCGTCGTTGGAACCGATATCCACCCATATGTCGCCACTCGCGGTTCTCATAAGACGCTCTGTCGATTCGGCTATTTCTCGGAGCTCGTTGGTCATCGTTTGATTCGTTCCGGAACGATACCAGTACGTGCGATACATCTCATCAAGCGGTGCCGTGTGCGCGAGCTGGACCAGACCCGACTTCGACGCGATGCAGAGTTTCATTTCCACCTTTGGCAGGCGCGGACTGGAATCTTGCGGAATGAAATCGGACATGTGGAGCGCCCCCATGCTAAAAAGCGGGACAAGCGGCTCCCCGGAGATTCGGCATGTTGTTCTTTCCCGTATTTCTTTCGGCATTTCTTTTTTTAGCATGGTAATTGTAATGTTGCGGAAAATGATATTCGTACAGTATATGTTATTTTGCTCGGCTGTTCAAGTGCCCGGGTAAAATGTTTTCTTTTGTGGTACAATGCTTTCATTCCGCCACAAGACCATGATGAAAGAAATTCTTAAAAAAGCATTTTTAGCGGTTGTTTTCTCCTTTTCTCCTTTTCTTCCGAAAAGAGCGAGTATCCTTATGTACCATTCCATTGGAGAAAATGGCGCGTTCTTTACCGTAACGCAAAAAAAATTCGAGCGACAGCTTCTCTATCTGCAAAAAAAGAGATTCCGGATATTGAAGCTCTCGGAACTTCTCTCGCGCCTGAAGCGCGGCAAAGACACGAGCCGATGCGTTGTCCTTACTTTTGATGACGGTTACAAAGACAACTATTCCGTCGCGTTCCCTTTGCTTAAAAAGTTCAATTTTCCCGCTACCATTTTTCTTGCTACCGGCAAGATCGGAGATGTGGCGGCGCACCATGGAGGAAAGACGCTCCCCATGCTTTCCCTCAAAGAGATTGAAGAAATGTCAGAGAGCGGACTGGTGGAGTTTATGCCGCATACGGAAAATCACGTCTCTCTTCCGGCGGTCTCTTTTGAGGAAGCGAAAAGAGAGATTGAGGAGTCGGCGACCAAAGTGGAATCCATTACGGGAAAGCGCGCCCGCATTTTCTCTTATCCGAAAGGAAAAACGACCCCGGAAATAGCGGCGTATCTCAAGAAAAATGAATGGGACGGGGCGGTTATCGTACGCGGGGGACTGGTGTCTCAAAAGAGCGATATTTTTCACTTGCCAAGAAATTCAGTGGATTCGACCGTGTCGCTCTTCTTTTTTAAGGTTAAAGTGTCTCCCGTTGCGGAATTTTATCAGAGCTTGAAAAGTATTTTTTGGAAAAAATGAAAATCATCGGGCATTCAACCAACCCGAAAATACGCGCGTATCTTGAAAACGTTTATTCCGTTTTTTTTCTTGAGGATATTTCCGGAGTGCCGCTGTTTGGAAAAGGAAAAGAATATTTTTTGGGCGGTTACAAAAGCTTTTACTCGGTTATTCTTGAAGAGGATTCGTCTTTGATCCGCGCGAGCATCACTTCCTTTCGCCAGCGTTCATTCCGATGTGACTTTTCAACACGGGAGAATCTTTTCCGATCGAAGCTCGTCCATTTTTTACTTGATGTCGGTCCGTGTTCCGGAAAAGACGCGCGGTTCGATCTCTATTCCAAAAAAACCAGAAATCAGGTCAGGGGGTCGTATAAAAATGACTTTACGATGATTATCGGCGAACCGCTTGCCGAATTTTACGATTTGTACAAAGTGGCAATGCATCGTCTCGGAAGCGATCCGAAGTCAAAGGATTTTTTAGGGACGCTCCAAAAATATCTGAAAGAAGACGCCGTTTGTTTTTCCCTCTTTGACGGAGAGAAACTCATCGGGGTGAATTACTGCATTCGTTCCGGCGAATTGGTTTCTCTTGCCCTCAATGTTTCGCTTCCCGAATATTGGAAATATAATATCAACAATCGCCTCTATGACGAAATGATTTGCTGGTCGTTCGAGAATAAAATACGATACATAGATTTCGGCCCGGCTGTCGACAAAGATACCACGCACAATCATTTTAAGATCGGATTCGGCGCGGAAAAGCGTTTTATTTGCGATAAGCGGTTCGGCGGGTACTTTGCCACGCTTGCGGATTATTGCAGAAGAAAATATTTTTCCCTCTCCCTCCGTTTTCGCAGGATTTCACGACGATTCAGCGCCCGCGGTTGATAAAAGCCGGCAACTTCTGTACACTATAACCAATATGATGTTGCGTACTCAATTATCCTTTCGCTCGATGGCCGGTATTGCCATTATCGTTCTTTTGGCCGCGTTCGGGAGTATTATCAAGCTTACTTATTTCGGAACAACTCCGTCAAGCGATTATCACAGTTATAGAGAAACGGCGAAGCTTTTTTCAGGCGATCCCGGAGCCGCCGTTTTCCCGCATAGGATATTGAAACCCCTCAATCCCTTGCTCGTCGCATTTCTCGGTCTTTTTATGGGAATACCGGAAGCTTTTGTGTTTCAATCGGTGTTTTTTTATCTCGCTTTTGCCGTTATCCTCTTTTTCCTCGCCCGGAAGTTTTTCGGGCGCGAGTTACCGGCCGTATTCGTCGCTCTTTTTGGCGTGCTGAGTTACCCCATGCTGAGATACGGGGTTGATTTGTTTACGGAAACGGGCGCGCTGTTTTTTTATACGCTCTCGCTCCTGTTATCGCTTTCTTTTTTGAAACAGCCATCGCAGAAGATATTTTTTTGGAATGTCGCGGCGATCATTCTCGGATTTTTATGGAAAGAGTACAGCATTGTCGCCGCTGTGATTTTCGGTCTCGTCCTCATTTTTCATCCGGATCTCGTGAAAACGGAAAAGGTTCGGCTCGTCGCATGGTTTGCCGGGGTATTCCTTTTTGTAAATATTTTCTGGCAAATTTTTATTTTTTTGAAATATCATTATACGTATCTGTCATGGTACTATGACGGAGGAGTGGGCGGTTTCGCGCACGAATATACTCTTTATAATTTAACAAAAAGCACAGCGGCGGTTTTGGGACTTGCGTGGCTTTTTGTTCCTCTTGCTGTCAATGTCGCGCAAAAACTCCCGGCTTGGAAAAAAAGATTTTTGTACATAGCCGTTCCGGCGCCGTTTCTTGTGCTCGCGTGGGGAGCGGTGTCGAGCAGATTGTTTTACGTCATGGCCCCGGCTTTTCTGCTTCTTTCGGTTCTCGGCATAGAGAGGCTCTTTCCGCGCAAAAATCATCGGATCATGGCGGCGGGAGCCGTTGTGGCGGTAAATATCGCATGGCTTTTTATACTAATGCCTATGATTGTATGAAACTCTCCATCATTATCCCTTGTTACAACGAAAGCGAAACGCTTGAGCGGACGATTGAGCGCGTGGTTGCCGCGCCCCTTCTTCCCGGCTGGGAAAAAGAGATTATTATCGTTGATGACGGATCCAAGGAATCCACAAAAAATATTCTCGCACGGCTGGAAGCGCGGGCCGCGCAGGGCGAATTCCCCTCAGTGACTGGCTTTTCCGTAGTGTATAAAAAGCAAAACGGCGGAAAAGGCTCGGCGCTTAAAGAAGGATTTCAATATGCGAGAGGGGAATATATCCTTATTCAAGATGCCGACCTTGAGTACGACCCCTACGAATACCCGCGACTGCTTGCCCCCATTCGGAAAGGCGAAGCCCGCGTCGTATTCGGTTCGCGCGTTCTCGGTAAAAATGCGGTTTCTCTGCGATCGTACCATTTTTACGGAGGACTTATGGTGTCGCGATTTTTTAATTTTGTTTTTCGCACCCATTTCACGGATGTGGCGACCTGCTACAAAGTTTTTCCGAAAACATTTATCCCAAAGCTTGTTTCCGAGCCGAGCAATGATTTCGTTTTTGATATTATTGAACTGACCCGAGTGCTTTCTTCCGAAGAAAAGGTTCTTGAAGTGCCGATAACATACAAACCGCGCACTTTTGAGGAAGGAAAAAAGATCAACTGGCGGCACGGCATGCGGTGTCTCATCGCAACCGCCGCACTTCGTGCCGGGGTGTGGTCGGGCGAGTTTCTTCCGCGGCTTCTTCGAATCTTCCGATTTATCGTTTCCGGAACCGCGGGAGCCGCCGTTCACCTCGGTCTCTTGTATTCGCTGACGGAATACGGAAAACTATGGTATCTCTATTCCGCGATCATCGCTTTTCTTTTCGCCTTTGCGGTGAGCTTCTCTCTCCAAAAATTTTGGACGTTTCAATGCGATGATGTTGCAAAAATCCGGCGCCAGCTTCCGCTCCATCTTTCTCTTGCCATTATTAATCTTGGCCTCAATACTCTGCTCATCTATGTTCTCGTGGAAAGTTTTAATCTTTGGTATATGCTCGCTCAAGTAATCGTTTCAATCCTTATCGCTTTCGAGACTTTTTTCGCTCTCCGGCGCATATTTCGATAATATGCAGGAAAAAATCACAAAAATTGCCTATATCGTTTCGTCCCGCATGCCGACGGAAAAAGCGCACGGTTTCCAAATCGCGCACATGTGCGAATCTTTTGCAGACCGCGGCGCGGATGTTGAACTTGTTGCTCCCGAAAGACGAAATTCCGTCGAGCAAGACATTTTTTCATACTGCGGAGTCAAACGAAACTTTGCGTTTCGCGAGATCCGGAGTTTGGAACTTCTCACCGATCTTCCGTTTCTTTCGCGGGCAAGTTTCCACGCTCAAAACCTGCTTTTCTTTTTGCGCTTGTTTTTTTTACCGCTCTGCCGTCAAGCTATTATTTACACTCGAATTCCCGCGGTCGTTTGGATCGGAAAAATACGCGGTCGCAAGACGATATACGAATGCCATGATTGGCTCGGAAAAGGGAAGCGTCTCTCACTTTTCTTTTTACGCCGCGCGGACAGAATTATCGCGACAAATCGCTTTATCAAAGAGCAATTTGTACAAAACGGTTTTTCCGAAAAACACATTTTGGTTGCCCCAAACGGTGTTGATCTTGAACGGTTTACTCTGCCGGTGTCAAAAGAAGAAGCATGCGAGAAGCTAAATATCCATACTTCAAAAAAGATACTTCTCTATACCGGAAGTTTCAGAACAATGGATCAAGAGAAAGGGATAGACGATATTCTCCGCGCGCTCGCGCTTTTACCGGAACAGGTGCGGCAAAATATCGTATTCTTCGCCGTTGGTGGAAACAATCGCGATATATCTTTTTACTCAAAGCGCGCGAAAGATCTCGGCGTCTCGGAATCCGTGAAATTTTTCGAGAAGGAGACGCAAGAGAAACTCGCGCTCTTTCAAAAAGCGGCGGATATACTGCTCATGCCGTTTCCTCACATCTCACATTACGAGTACTTCATGTCGCCGCTCAAAACTTTTGAATATATGGCAAGCGGGCGTCCGATCATCGCGTCCGACCTTCCGAGTATCCGCGAGATATTAAATGAGAAAAATGCGCTTTTCTGCAAGCCGGGCGACCCGTCCGATCTGGCGCAAAAGATTGCCGATATTTTAGAAGGTGCGAGCCTCGGCACCGCGCTTGCCGGACAGGCGCTGATTGATGTGCGAGAGTTCACTTGGAAAAACCGCGCCGAAAAAATTTTAGCTTTTCTTTCGCGTACCGTTTGAAAAATGGCAGTCGGGAAAAATATTTCCTCTTAAGACCTCTTGGCGTGAGCTTCCAATCAGCATCCTCAATGGTAAAGAAATACGCAGGATGCTTCGTGAAGGCGAGATTTTTCAAAGCTTCCGGGTTGGTTTTTCTCTCCTTATTTTTATTAAAAGACGGGTAGTCGTGATTTTGATGAACGGCGAGAATTATCTCCGTCGCATCAATAACGGGGATTTTTTTTCGGCGAGCTTCAGCGATCATCCAATTATCCCACCCCACGCGCCCCACCGCGAACGGAGGAAGGTTGGCGAAAGAGTCTTTTCGGAAAATAAAATAATCTATACCCGCGTGAGAATGGAGCTTCCCTGACCCCATCACTTTTTCTCTCAAATCTTCTTCCCAGAGCGGATTACGGCGGTCTATTTCTTCGGTTATGTCAAAATCGGTTCTTCGTCCAACCATGAGAAACTCGCCTTCCGGAAAGTACTTTTCCGCCGAAAGCAAATCCTCGGTAAAGATAATATCCGCATTTACGTACATTACAACGTCGTACTTTGCCGCCTCTTTTGCCAAACGAAAAGCGGAATGGAGAAGCGGGGTTCCATATTCCGTTTTCTCAACTTCTCGAATGTGGAGTGTGCCGAATTCTTCCGCCGCTTCCTTCACTCCTTCATCATCGCCGAGAAGGATCACTTGGCAACCGGGAATCTTCGTCCATGAGAAAAGCGCATTGCGCTGGATTATCCGCGTATGCGGTTCGGTAAACGCTTTTGGAATTGAAAAGATGGTGAGCATGTTTTTCCTAAAGGCTTATTTTGTATAAACGGCTGTATGAATTTCTTATGGGGTCATGATATTCATAGACGATATTCCCGTGGCGGGAAAAGTATTTTGCCACGCGAAGCTTTTCTTCCATGTGATCCGTGGCGGGCATTCTTGCGGTAAATGAGGGGTCATGCCCTCCCGTATCATCAAGATAATATCGAATCTTCTTATCATGCAGGCATGTGTTTATACCCGTGTCGCTCGTCGTGTCGTAATCAGGGCAGTATTCATCAGTATAACGGTTGCCGTGTTTTAAGTAATAGGTATAAAAAGGGTTCCAGTATTCTATGACAGTTTCGTTTCGCAAGCGGTCATTTATAAAATATACGGCATAAATTCCATTTCCCATTCGAGTATGAAGATAACATTCATCCGCGGGCATATATCCTGTCAGGCACGAAAATTCATTGCCCTTGAAAGAAAGCATGCTTCCTGAAAACAGGACGACGGCAGTGCAAAAGATGCTTGCGGGAATGAGGAAATTGAGTTTTTGAGCAAGATAGGGCGATTTTTCTTCCGCGTACTCGGTGAATCGATCAGCCATAAATGCAAACAATATGCCTTGTGTGATGAGAGAAGGGATGAGAAAGCGTGTTTGGTGCGAAAAGAAGAATAAGACCAAGAGATACCCCTGTGCAACGAAGAACAAGCAGATGTCAACGGTACGGAGACGTTTTTGTACGGCAAAAAAGAGAAAGAGAAGATTTGCGGCAGTAAAGTAGAGCGCTGAAAAGAACGCGTACGGCAAATACAAAACCGTGCCTTCTCCGAAGAAAATGAACGGGAAACGGAAAAAATTAAGAGCCGTGCGGTCTGCAACAAAAACGCTTATTGCGTCCGCCAGTTGCGCGTCGGGAGAAGTAAACATGGGGGTGACCGGATTTCCGGTAAGCAGAAAATTTTTCAAATACCAGAAACCGCCGACGGCAAATGTTATCGCCCCGTAAAGCATGATTGTGCGGAAGGATGAGGTGCTCGCTTGGCGATCGCGCAGAAGAACGGAAAGCAATAAAATGCCATTGATGGGTATGAAAAAGAGCGCGAGGTACTTCGTCGAAAGAGCGAAGCCGAAGAAAATAGCAGAAAACATGATTCGCCTTGGATTTTCCAAAGACGCGGGTTCCGTCAGCGCCTCGATGAGGAAGATTACGGAGATTATCCCGAAAAGACCGGTAAAAATATCCGTCAGACCTCCGCCAAGCCCGGTGATAACGAAAGGCATGTTTGCCAAAAGCATAACGGCGGACAGGTACACGAAAATTTTTTTTCGCAAATATCGGGCGCAAAAATCCAAAAGAGCGCCGATGAGGAGCAGGAACGCGCCGAACTGTACCACCTTAAGTACCGTTACGTTTTGAAACAGCACTATGGTAAACGCGTCCAACGACTCAATTGAAAGAGGGAGGTTGCCGTACGTCGGATTTTCTTTCAATGGGAAATAGATGCCGTGCCGGATCATTTCTATAGAGAACGGAAGATGGTATGAAATCCCGTCTCCTCCCGTTGCGGTAGGAAGAATGCTTATGAGCGCGTATAAAAACACCCACAGCGCAAGGAGTACAAAAAGAAATGACGGCAAAGAAAGATGGGAGGAAACAACGCGTTTTTTCAATCTGCTGAAAATCTTTGCAAACTCCCGCAGATGCGCGGGGATTCTTGATGAAGAGAGGAGAAATATCGCCAGAAAGAGAATGAGAGGGATAATGGTGTCCAAGAGAGACAAAAGACCAAGAAGCACCGAGATGTACGACCAAACAGCGTACCCGAAGGATGTTTTTACGACTCCTTGAAGGATTGGAGAAGCGAACGAAAGACGAAAACGCATGAGAAGCATTTCTCCAAGCAAAAAAGAAGCGAATATAAATACGGCGCCTTCTGCCCCATAAAGAAGTCCTTCTCCTATCATGATTTTTTTGAAATATACACTATGAGGCAATCTCCCTGTCCTGAAAAATCAATGAAGCGATTGAACGCATTGATACAGAAAGCTCCCAGTGTAAAGATTCCGCGCTTCGCTTTCTGCCGCATTGTTTTTTTCTTTGCCGGCGCCTTACCCTCTGTGTTTACTGGTTTTACCCAATAAGGATTCGGCTTTCCGTATTCCGATACCGGTGCGCGCCAGGAATGAATATTATGAAGCGTCCACGAGAGCGGAGTTACGGTTTTTGCTCGCGCGAGAATGAAGCCGTGCCGGAGGAGGATTGCGCGCATGGATTTCTTACTGAATATCTGCTGATGATAGGGAATATGCCAGTGCACCCATTTCCTCCCGAGAATTTTTCTGTACGCGCTTTCGCCATTCGGAGTGCTTACCAAAAAAACGCCGTTTTCTTTGAGCATTTTTTTTGCATGTTCAAGAAATGAGTCAAGGTCAAGAATATGCTCGATAAGCTGGTTTGCAATGATAATGTCAAATGTTTTTTCCGGGAAGGGGGCGGTTTCTATCGTGCCGATATGGATGGACAGCCCGAGCGCATCGCGGACTTTCGCGACATTGCGGTCGGTTTCGATGCCATGTGGCTCATATCCGCGCGCTTTGAGAAACAGAAGCGATTTGCCGTCGCCGCAGCCGATTTTAAGAACCTTTTCCCCGTTTCCTCGCGGCAAGCCGTAGTGGAGGCGATGGTTGCCTTCCCACCAGAGCGCCAATTGGTTTATCGGAGGGAAATTTTTTTGGATCTTTGCGGGGTCAATGCCCGTTCTGGTGTAGTAGCGAGTATACAGGTTCTCAATATCTTTTTCTTCAAGCGGCGGAAGCGTTTCAAACAGCCCGCACGTTTCGCATCGGACAATATCAAAATACTTCGGATAACCGTAGCGGTCGTCGAACATTTTTTGAAAATATGGCTTTATTTTGCTTTTGCAAAGTTTACAGTTTGTGGACATAATATTCATAATATAACACGAAACATTTACGGCGGACTCTTTATCATCGCCTTATGCCACATTTCGAACAGTATGAGTCGGTACAAAAATTCGCTTGCGCGTTTTTCCGAAAGTTTTTGATCGATGAGTTTTATCAGTTCGCGTTTTTCCAGAAGTCCCGTTTTTACGACATATCCGTTGACGGCAATATCCGCATAGACCTCCATAATCGCGAACATCCACTCTTTCGTCGGCGGGGTAAATCCTCGTTTTTTTCTGTCGAGTATTTCCCGCGGAACAATATCTTTTACCGCCTCACGCAGTCGAAGTTTGTGCGAAAGGGAGAAATCATTCGGATGCGCTTTGGCGATGCCGATAGCGGTTTCCACCAGCCGATAGTCGAGAAATGGGGAGCGAAGTTCCACCGCAGAAGCCATGCTCAGGCGGTCGTTTAACGCCGTGCAGTTCGGATAGAGCCAGAGATGGAATATTTCCTCAATGATGCGCGCGGCAAGCTCTTCCCGCCCCGCTTCTTTTGGAAAATCCGGGAGAATTTTTTTTGCGCTTTCGTTTCGGAATTTTTCCGTATAAATATTTTTATATACAGTGGTGTCCCTCTTGAATTGAGGGTATCGGCTGAACACATGATGTTCGCCAAGCATACTCAAAAAAGTTTCCCCAAAAAAGTTTCCCCGAAGTTTTGAAGCCCTGCTCGCGGCATTTCTCATCCATTCATACCCCCAAAATATCTCGTCGGCCCCGAGACCGTTTAAGAGCACCGGTACTTTTCGTTTCCGCGCTTCTTGCATAACGCGATAGTAGCCATACGCGGCGATATCGCCTATCGGGTCGTCCATCGAGTAGGCCATTTTTGGGAAGTCAACAACGAATTCTTTCTTTGAAATTTCCACTTCATAGAAAGGAATATCGAGTTTTTTTGCAAGCTTCCGCGCCTTGTCCCGCTCATCGTTATCGGGCTTTCCGGCATACCCCGCCGTGAACGCCGAGAGTTTTTTGGGAGAATATTTTTCCGCCAATACGGCGATGATGCTTGAGTCTATTCCTCCGCTTAAAGAAATTCCCAAGGGAACATCGGAAGCTATGGTCATTTTCATGGTTTCTTCGAGAACATTTCGGATGGCTTTTTCCGGGTTTCCATCGATGCGGGGAGCGTCAAGCGGGCTCCAGTACTTTTTAAGGCGTTTGTCTCCGGTTTCGGTGTTGAATACGAACATGTGCGCCGCCTCGAGTTTTTGTATGTTTTTGAAAAACGTCCGCGGTTCGGGAACATATTGCAGAGTCAGGAAAAGATCGAGAGAGCGCGGGTCGAGAATAGGATTTTTAACCGCTCCGATAAGCGATTTCATTTCCGAAGAAAAAATGAAGCGATCGCCATCTTCGTGGTAATACAGCGGCTTTTCGCCCATGCGGTCGCGTGCGATGATAACCTTTTTTCTTTTCTGGTCGTGAAGGGCAAAAGCGAACATCCCGCGGAGCTTTTTTACGCATTCCTCGCCCCATTCTTCATAGGCATGGACGATGCTTTCACAGTCGCTTCCGGTTTTGAATTTATGCCCTTTTGCTTCGAGCCCTTTTTTCAGTTCCTGGAAATTATATATCTCGCCGTTCGCGACTACGCCGATTGAGCCGTCTTCGTTCCAGAGCGGCTGATGTCCCCCCGAGAGATCCATAATGGAAAGTCTCCGCATGGCAAACAAGGCGTCTCGGCTATTGTAGTAGCCCTCGCTGTCAGGTCCGCGATGAACCAGGCGCGCGTTCATTTCACGCACCGTCTCTTTCTCCGTTTCTCCCGCGTTATTCTTGATGATTCCACAGATGCCGCACATGTTTTTATGCAAACAATTTCGTACACGTATTCGCGTGGTTAAATCCTTCCCCGAGGCGTATCTTTGACCAGTCGATGTCGTTTCTTGAAAATACCGCCAGAGGAATATTACCATAATATGCGGCAAAAGCTCCGTAGGTGCTGTCGCAGCCGATAATAAGGTCTGTTTTTGAGAGGGCGAAAAGGTCTTCAATCATGCCGCCTGGACCCTCTTTGGTCTTAAGTCCGTTGAAGACGCTCATGTCAACGGATTCATCCGAGCACATAAGGAAAAGAACATGCTCCGGGTTTTTGCGATGGTGTGCGAGGTAGTCTTCAAGTATTTTGCGGACTTCTTTCGGTTGAAAATAAAATTGTCCGCCTTCCCATGTGCGGTAATCTCCCTGCCGGATATGTATGCCGACAATCTCTTTAAAATTTTTGCGAAGAGGGGAGAAGAATGCTTCAATTTTTTCCGATGCCTCTTTTTTCGGGGCGAAGTATTCCTTGATTTCTTTGCGGTATTTTTCAATGCCGACGGGGTTGCGAAAAAGCCAGCCGTCGAAATAGAAATTCCGTTCAAGACTGTTTTCCAGAGCGGAAAGCGCTTCTCGATATTCTTTATCTTCGGTCTTTGATGGCGGCAGATAGAAAACATGCGGTTCACGCTTGTCGGAAACCACCCGTTTTGACTGGTGTTTTTTTATTCGCATCACGTATTTTTGATACAAAATGTACGACCACCCGCGAATCTTTTTGACGGGAGCGCTGTGGAGGAATGAAAGTATTTTAAAAATGGAACTTTGTGCGGGAATAATGTTGAAAAATTTCTCATACCGAAAAAAGGACGGGTTTTCACACGCGTATCCTTTTTCGAGGCAATATGCGTAAATGCTCATAAAATTCCAGAGTTGATTTGCCAGCCTATGCCCGGAAGGGGCGAGGATGATAATCTTTTTTTTCATATTTTGCGACGGCGCCTTATGCGGGAAACTTTGTTCGCAAAGTATCTCCTTATGCTCTGCGGACGGACGGTCTGTCCCACTTCGCAGAGTTTGATGTAGATGGGGATGTATTCTTTCAGGGTCATCGTCGGCTTCCATCCGAGCGCCCGTATTTTTGTCGAATCGACCGCATAACGAAGATCTTGCCCGGGGCGGTCGCCGGAGAATTGGAAATGGTCTTCCGGTTTGCCGAGTTCCCGCAGTATCATTTTCACGATGTCGAGGACGGAATGTTCTTCATTCGTCGAGATGTTGTATATCTCGCCGTCTTTTCCTCTTTCCATGACGAGAAACACCGCTTCGGCTTTGTCTCCCGCATAGACCCATTCTCTTTTTTGCAGACCGCTCCCGTGCACCAAGACTTTTCCTCCTTTCAGTGTGCTTTTGATCGTCGCGGGGATAATCTTCTCGGCATATTGCCCATAGCCGTAATTGTTACATGCCCGCGTAATGCGAGCCTTGATTCCGTAGGTTCGCGCCCACCCCAAAACAAGCTGGTCGGCGGCGGCTTTCGTGGCGGAATAGGGGCTTGAGGGTTTCAGGCGGTCGTTTTCCGTGAAGGTTCCTTCGAGAATGTCGCCATAGACTTCGTCTGTGGAAATCTGGGTGAAGATCGGGCGCTCCTCTTTCGGGGTCGCACGCAGAAGCTCAAGAAGGTTGTGTACCCCCCTGATGTTGCTGTTGAAAAAATCTTCCGTTGCGGCAATCGAGTTGTCTACATGGGACTCCGCGGCGAAATTGACGATATGGTCAAGGCGAGAGGGGAGTTCTTTCAGTCGGCAGATATCTTCTTCGATAAGTTCGTAATTCGAGTGCTCGTCGAAGTTAAGGTCTTTCCGGTGAGCGTACGTTTTTTTATCGACATTTATGACGAAATACCCGCGGTCAAGCAGAAGCTTTACGAAGTAGCTCCCGATGAATCCGAGGCCTCCCGTCACGAGGACGCGTTTTTGGATATTTGTTTGTTTTTGTTCCATCTCGTATCTATGATAACCGCAAAAAAGCAAAAAGGAAACTTGACTTTATCTTTTCATAATGGTTTGGGATATTCATCACGAAATTTCAATATCATTGATATATTCTGTGTTTATCCACATTGTGTTTATTTATGCAATAGCATATAATTTAAACCAAAGGTACCCAAATTTGGGTACCTACAGTTCACAAACCGTCATTTTATGGAAAAAGATTACATTTTAGATTTAATGAGGCTGGATAAAACCGTCTTTACTTTCAAAGACGTGCTTTTACTTTGGGGGGAATCCGACGTAAATTTCGTCAAAAAAAAGATTAACCGCTATGTGAAAGCCGGCAAGTTAAATGCGGTACGCAGGGGCATTTACTCAAAAGATAAAAATTACGATAAATATGAGCTGGCTACAAAAATATACACCCCCTCATACGTCAGTTTGGAGACGGCTTTAGGGGCGGCCGGAATTACCTTTCAGCTGTATGGTCAAATTTTTGCCGTGTCCTATACCACTAAAGAAATTGAATGCGACGGACAAAAATACTCTTATCATAAAATCAAAGATGCCATTCTTACGAATCAGTCAGGCATAGAGTCGCGAGAAAACTACAGCATTGCTTCGCCCGAGAGAGCGTTTTTGGACGTTCTCTATCTCAACAAAGAGTATCACTTTGATAATCTTTCGGTTTTGAACTGGGAGAAAGTATATGAAATTTTACCTATTTACGGTAAAAATAAACGAATGGCGAAAATGGTAAAAATGTACCGCGAAGCGGATAAAAAAGATTTACCATAACGCATAATTATTATGGCTTTTGATACGGCAAAACATACAAATATTCTCGTAAAAATTCTGAAAGATATCTATACCGATCCCACTATCAGTACGGTTTTAGGATTTAAGGGCGGAACAGCCGCCGCTCTTTTTTATGGTCTTGACCGTTTTTCAGTAGATTTGGATTTTGATTTGCTTGACGCGGGGAAAGAGGACTATGTATTTCCCCGCGTTAAAACAATTCTTGAAAGCTACGGAAAACTGAAACAATCGGAGAAGAAAAGATTTAACCTTTTCTATCTTCTTTCTTACGACAAGAAAGACGTCAACGCGCAAAATGTTAAAGTGGAAATCAACCGCCGAGAGTTCGGTTCAAAATACACCGTACAGTCATTTCTCGGCATCTCCATGCAAGTAATGACGAAAGACGATATGTCCGCGCATAAGCTTTGCGCGATGTACGAGCGAATCGGCAAAACCAATCGCGACATTTTTGACGTGCAATTTATGCTGTCGCATGACTGGCCGGTGAATAAAAAAATCGTCGAAACCCGCATGGGTATTCAGTACGCGGATTTTTTGGCAAAGTGCATTGACAGTATGGAGAAATTCGATAACGGAAATATCCTTTCCGGTATGGGCGAGTTATTGAATGAGAAACAAAAAGCGTGGGTAAAAACAAAGCTCAAATCAGAAACACTGTTCTCTTTGAGGCTGGCTTTGGAGAAGGAAAAATAATTATTTTAATTTCTCCATATGGTGCAACAGTTGTATTTCATAAAACGTTTGATTTTATTGGCATCGGTTCGTATGAATGCAACAAAAGATGACGCAAGAGCGCGAAAAATATAATGGTTGAAGCGAAAGCGAGCGGAATTTCCGGAACGACCATTAATCCTTCCGGAAGACCGCGCATTAAGATGTTGATCAGGACCAGGTTTGCGGCAAGCAGAAGACTGATGAGGTATCCGAATTTTTGAATCTGCCGGTCATGCAAGAGAAAACCGATGACAATGGTTGATATGAAACCGAAAAAGAAATGAGCTTCATGCGCGGATGTGGCGAGAAATGGCAAGAGTATCGGTACGACACACAGCGACAATACGACCTTTTCATGAAGAGGCTTTCGAGTTACGGATATTCTCCGCACAATAAAGACGGCGGCGGCAAGGAATAAGACAAGACCGATAGTGCGGTATCGTATGCCGAAAAGAGCGCTTGTGTCCGGCACGCTGTAAATGGGGCTCCCGGGAGCTATTTTTGCCATGGCGACAAAAAACCACGGGTTCATCATGTTGGCGGAAAGTGCGGGCAGTACATTCGGTACGTTAAGATATTGCGCGGCAAGAAACGAAGAATTTGCGAGCACGTCGCCGGCGGCTTTCCGGATACCGAACGCATGCTGTATGGATTGCGAGATGACCGGGAGTCTTTTGTGCCCTTCTTGATTTAAGGTGAAGCCAAAGTACAGCGAAAAACCGATAAAAAGGAGGCTTGCGCCGATAAGAAATTCCGCAAGCCGCCACGGGCGTTCTTTTTTTTCGTTTTTGAAAAAGGAAAAAGCAACCAGTATGAAAAATCCGAAAAGAAGCGAAACGGGTTGCGGTTTCATGAGGGCGGCTATTCCGAATGGGATTCCCGCGAGAGCGTATTTCCACCGCCCTTCGCATGCGATTAAAATCACCATTGCGGCAAGCGCAAAAAAAGCGAACTGAGAATCGACGAATCCTATCTGAAGCATGGTAATGGGAAACGGATTCAACCAGTAGAGCCAAAAAACCGATGCTTCGGGGGAATTTTTCGGCGTCGCGTTTTTTTGGGGAGCAAGTTTTTTTGCGAGAAATACGAGGAGAAAAAAAATGCCGATTTCTCCGAGCAATCCGTGCAGTTTTGAAAAAATCATGACATCAATACCGGTGCGTTCTGAAAGTGAATACGCATTTCCAAAAAGCAGATATTGAATGGGGAAATATGATCCCTGAAAACCGTTGCTCAACCCGATAACGGCAGTCCTTTGGCCCAGATCTTTAATCACAGAAGCCATTCCCGTATTGTACGGCAGGAAAAAAACAACCAGCCGAATAAGGAGACCGAGGGCGAACAGCGCGACAAAAAGCGATTTTTTCATGAAATATAAATAGGACTTACGCACAGTTGCGATAATATATGGTTTTTGGTCGGTTTCTCCTCCTCTTGGAGGTGAAACCGCCAAAAACAATACCGAAAAAAGTCGGAGATTTGGCGGTGAGACCTCCAAGCGGAGGACTCACCGACCAAATCTTTGCGCTCGTGCGTAAGTTCTGTAATAATAGCAGAAAAAAAGAAAACAGCCACGTGGCGCAATGCAACCAATCGCGCGTTGCGGAATTTTCTCATCCCACGTATACTATACCGTACTATGAGCAACAAAACGAATTGGAATGAATATTATAAAAACCCGTATAAATTGGTTTCCTTTACCAGAAAAATTACCGGCCGCGCTCTTCTCCGAAATATAAAAAAACACTCAAAAAACGTTCCCATGAAAGTGATCGAGCTTGGCGGAGGAAACAGTTGTTTTTTGGAAACGTTTTTACGCGAGCTGAATATCGACGAATACCATATTGTGGATAATAATGCCGTCAGCATCGAATTGGCAAAGAAAAAAAGCGCCGTCGATAAAACCATTTTTACGCACAACCGCGATATTCTTCGCCCGGAAAGCATTCCCGTCAAAGAAGCGGATTTGGCGTATAGCGTCGGTCTGATAGAGCATTTCTCCGTTTCCGGAACGCAAAAAGCGATAGTATCGCATTTCGCGCTGGTAAAACGCGGAAGTTTGGTGGTTATAACCTATCCGACGCCGACAATTTTCTATAGAACAGTAAGATTTCTTATGGAGAAATTCGGGATGTGGATATTTTATGATGAAAGACCGCTGAAAGCGAAGGAGGTGGAAGACGTGGTTCGAAAACACGGGGAAATACTTCACTCAAGCATTATTTGGAATATCGTCTCCACTCAAGGACTTCTGGTGGCAAGGAAATTTTGAAGGAAGAAACTTGAACACAATGAAATTAAGCATCATTATTCCGGCATACAACGAAGAAAAAACGGTCGCCGAAATAATTCGGCGCGTTTTTGAGGCGCCGGCGGAGGGATTTGAAAAAGAAATAATCGTCGTTAATGACGGTTCTACCGACAGTACCTTGTCCGAACTCGCGAAAATCAGAAAAAATATTCCGTTTATCCTTCTCGAACATTCAAAAAATAAAGGAAAAGGAGCAAGCATACGAACGGGTATTTTTAAGGTTACGGGCGATGCCGTCCTTATTCAAGACGCGGATTTTGAACTTTCTCCTGACGATTATCCGAATCTTCTTTCTTTATTTGTTCTCGGCGCGCCGATCGTTTACGGATCTCGGAATCTTGAGAAACGTAACTTTATACATCAGAGACGAGTGTATGCCCTCGGCGGTAAATTCATTACCGGAGTTTTTAATCTTTTGTACGGTACGCGACTCACAGACATAAATACCGCCTACAAATTATTTCGTTGCGACGTGATTAAAAGCATACGCCTTCAAGGAAACGGTTTTGAATTTTGCGAGGAAGTCACCGCAAAGCTCGTTCGGCTCGGGTATCCGGTAAAAGAAGTATCTGTCCGCTATACCCCGAGAACGTTTTTGGAGGGGAAGAAACTCCGCGCGAAAGATGGCATTATAGCCCTATGGACGATCTTGAAGTATCGTTTTTCCCGAAAAGATGACTTTGACGCAAGGCGGCGAGAAGAAAATCGGTGAATTGCATCAATCCGAAAGAAAGCGGCGCAATACTTCGTCGGTTGTTTTCATCCGCAACTCATACGTATGTTCGCGAAGCGTGCGCACTTGTCCAGCTCTCGCTATTTTTTCTCTTTCCGCATCGTGCGCGAGATAGTATTTTATTTTATCGGATAATTCTTCCTTTGTCTCGTACGTCTCGATTTCTTTGCCGATCTCAAAAAGCTCGCCGAGATTATCTTTCATATCCGTGATGAGCATGGCGCCGACGCCGGTTGATTCATAAAGGCGCATATTGTTGGCGTAATTTTCCGCAACGCCGATATGACGATTGACGGATATTTTTGAACTGGCGAGAATATTGTACATTTCAAGCCCCCACGCCGGACCGTGGTGTTTCGCGCGGATAGCGGATTCGGGCGGAAGATTGCTCTTGCCGTATCCCCAGAAGTCAATATTGGTATTTTCCGCCAAGTATTCAAAAGTTTCCATGATGTCGGCGTGATGCTTGGAAAAACCGCCGATAAACACGGCATCGTATCGCTTTTCTTTTTTTGTGATTTTCGGAAGAATGTCCGGCTCAAAAGCCATTTTCAGATATTCGGCGCGGATGCCGATGTCAGTGAATTTTTTTACAAAATGCGGGAACGAAGTGAAAATGAGATCAAAGTGTTCAAGGCGTTTTTTTACAAAATCGGTCGGGCACGCCACTTGTCCGACCAGAAGACGGGTGTGTTTTTTGAGTTTACGCATGATCTTCGGTGCGGGGATTTTCAGATTGTAGCAGTAGATAACGTCGGGGTTAAATGATTTCACTTGCGATTCCAATACGTCAGCCTGAAGTTTTGACTTTCGCCAACTGCGAATTTTCGGAATGTGCAGGAATAATCCGCCGCGTTTTATACCGTGTTCTTTCGCCCACGCTTTTTCAAGGTGTTCCGCTCCAAAAATGATTTCTCCCGTGATGTGTCCGAGTTTTTTCAAATTTTCGGAACAGAACCCCCCCGTACCAAAACATTCGCCGAGCAAGGCGGCTTTTTGGCCGGCATACGACAAGTCGGACATGTTCGGATTTTTCGCATAAAAATCATCGAGAAACTCCGGATAATAGACTTCAAGTATGAGTATTTTCATATTAGCGGTTTTCGGCTTCATTTCGATAAAAATCGACCATTTTTTTGATGCCCTCGCGTATGTCGATGCGGGGTTCCCACCCGAGTTCGGCTCGTATTTTTGAAATATCAAAATAAAAACTTCCCACTTCAAAGTTTGCGAGTTCCTGAGGAAAGGGTACCAGCTCATAGTTTCCCGTCTTGCATTCTTCGACGATTAGTCGCGCCACTTCCGCAAGTTTTATGCTTGTTCCGGATCCGATATGATATGTCCCTTCTCGAATCGAAGATTTAATGACGCACACAAGCGCATCAACCACATCGTCAATATAAATGAAATCCTTCAAATCTTCACCGAAACCATTAACTTGAAACGATTCGCCGGCGAGGCTTTTTTTAATAAACAGCTCGATGATACTGCGAGTTTTTTTCCCGGTGATGCTCGGACCATATATGGGCGGAAACCGGACAACAACCGAAGACAGCCCGTACGCGCGTTTGTATACTTTGCAGTAATTTTCCGCCGTTTGTTTATGAACGGCGTACATTGAAATTGGCGATTGAACGTAGTCTTCGGCAACCGGCAAATCTTTTATCGGCACCCTGCCGAATTGCATGCTACTTCCCGGGTAAATGTATCGCGCCGATGGGTTATTGTTTCGGAGTGCCTCCAGAACATTGATTTGCCCCTTGCAATTGACTTCCAAATCGACGTATGGATGTAATTTTTGCGTGCTGCAGACTACGGTCGCCAAGTTTATGACGATGTCCTGGTTCCGCGTCAATTTTTCAACATCTTCATACCGTGTTATTTCTCCAGGCACGAGCGATGTCCCAAAAAACGCGGGCGTATTCCGCATATCGTGCGGATCGCGGCAGAGAATGGACACCTGCGCATTTTCGGACACAAGTCTTTCGGCAAGATGGGAGCCGATGAATCCGCTTCCGCCCAGAATAAGAATTCTTTTTTGCTGTAACGGGGACATATGTTGTTTCACCCGGCATGTGAGTGCCGGAGGGTATCAAGCCCTAATCGGCGGCATATTCATTGATAAAATCTTCTTTTTTCATACTCTGCTCTTCTTTGAGAAAAATAAAATTTCCCATCACCAAACAGTCCATTTCGGTTGCCATAAAACAGCGGTAGGCATCATCCGGCGTGCAGACGATCGGTTCGCCGCGCACATTGAAGCTCGTGTTGACGAGAAGACCGTACCCCGTTTTTTTCTCGAACGCGTCCAGGAGCTTCCAGTAACGTTCGTTTGTTGCTTTGGAAACCGTTTGTACGCGCGCGGAGTAGTCAATGTGGGTTACGGCGGGAATATCGGAGCGGAGGGCATAGAGGCGTTCATAGAGGCCGCCGCCTTTTTGCGCCGGCGGCCTCCTCCTCTCTTTTTTTACCGGCGCGACAAAAAGCATATAGGGTGAAGGATGCGGCATGTCAAAGTATTTTTGCATTTCCTCTTCTTTTACGGAAGGCGCAAACGGGCGGAATCCTTCTCTGTATTTGATTTTAAGATTCAAGTGTTTTTGCATTGCCGGATTGCGCGGATCGCCTAAAATAGTTCGGTTTCCGAGCGCCCGGGGTCCCCACTCCATTCTTCCTTGGAACCACCCGACGACTTTCCCCGAGTTGAGATACCCGGCGGTTCTTTCAGCGACCGTATCAAAATCATCCTCCGTATGGAATACGCCGCAGTACTTTCTTGAAACGCGTTCAATATCAATATGTGAAAACTGGGGACCCAAATAAGAACCCCGCATCGCATCGCTTTTCACAATTCGGCGCTCCTCGTTAAAAAATATATGATGCGCGGCGTATGCGGCTCCGAGCGCGCCACCGGCGTCCCCTGATGCGGGCTGTACCCAGATATTCTCAAATATCCCGCTTTGCGCGAGTTTTCCGTTCGCGACGCAGTTGAGCGCTACGCCGCCTGACAGAACCAGATTTTTGGAACCGGTAAGTTTCTGCGCCGTCCGCGCCAGCCGAAGCATAATATCCTCCGTAACTTCTTGGATTGAGAGCGCCATATCCATGTGAGCTTCCGTGATTTCGTCGGCGCTCTTTCTGGGCGGGATGCCGAAAAGTTTTTCCCATTTTATCATATCGCACATTTCAAGTTCAGTGGCAAAATTAAAATACTCCATATGAAGAAGAAGCGACCCGTCGGCGCGCACATCAATAAGTTCGCGATAAATCAGTTCTTTTATTTTTTTTACCCGCTCGCTTTCGCTATGCCCGTAAGGAGCAAGGCCCATGAGTTTATACTCGCCGCTGTTTACTTTGAACCCGCAATAATGCGTGAAGGCGGAATACAGAAGTCCGAGAGAGTGGGGGAAGTGGAGTTCTTTAAGAAAAGTTATGTCTTTTCCTTTCCCGTACGCTATCGCGGCGGTAGCCCATTCTCCAACACCGTCAATGGTGAGAATGGCGGACTCTTCATACGGCGAAGGATAAAACGCGCTTGCGGCATGCGAAAGATGATGTTCGGAAAAAAGAAGATTCGGCGGTTCGGCGAATTCTTTGCCGTGTATTTTTTCGAGTTCTTCTCGAAGAATTTTTCGCAAGAAAAGTTTTTCCTTTATCCATACCGGCATAGCGGCAAGAAAGCTTTTTATTCCGCGAGGAGCGAACGAATGGTAGGTTTCAAGGAGCCGTTCAAATTTCAAGAAAGGCTTGTCGTAAAAAATTACGGCGGAAAGATCGGGAATCTCCACGCCGGCTTCCGAAAGGACGTAGCGCACCGCGTTTGACGGAAAAGCCGGATCGTGTTTTTTGCGAGTGAAGCGTTCTTCCTGGGCGGCCGCAATAATCTCTCCATCGGAGAGGAGAACCGCGGCGCTGTCATGATAATACGCGGATATTCCGAGAATCGTGTTTTTATGCCGCATACATTAAAAAATGGTGTAAATGAAAGGCGCGAGCGCCGAACCGCCGGCGAATACGACGAGCGAGCCAAAAACAAGAAGTACGATGATTGAAGGAAGGAGCCAGAATTTTTTTCTTGTTTTGAGAAACCCCCAGATGTCTTTGAAAAAATCCATAATGTCTAAAAAAAACTATTTCAATAAGGCTTTTTAAGGTCATCGGCGGAAAAAACATGCTTTCGATCCGTAAACACGGATGTGTTCCCGTTTCTCCAAACGGCGGTTTTCATGGCGTCAATCCCAAAAGAACGCCTGATAATGCCCATGGGGAGAATTACGAGAAAAAATACGGACAAAAGAAGCAGTTTTGAAACGGTTGCCTCGAGCAGGAGAAGTACGGTATTCCATAACGGGATAAAGAATGCCCATATTTTCGGATGGATGATCGTGATGAGAAGAGCAATAATTCCAAGCGATAAAAACGGTTCGTATTCGGAACGAAAATATGATACACTAAGAAAAATGAGGGTTGTGGCGAGTCCGATTTTTTCTTCTGTTTTTTGTATCATATGGCATATTATAGAGGAAAGCATGCCGTTTAGCAATTGCGGGGTTTGTGTTTATTTTTTAGTAGGACTTACGCAGTTGGCGATCTTCGTCGTTGAAACATCGGGTTTTCCCGTCAATGTACTGGCAGTACATCTCCGTAAAAACCCTTGTTTCGCCTCGAATCCCATCCAACTGCGTAAGTCCTATTTAGGACTAAGTCCTAATCATATCATGCGTTCAAAATTATTTTTTATCGTTTTGGCGGAAAGGTTTTTTTTAATGTTTTTCGGTATTTTGCTCGCCGTTTTTTTGCTGGAAGCCGGAATGCGCTTTTATGAATTTTTCACGCGTGAAGCGAAGCCGATGCCGGGCGCAGCTCTCTATGCCGCAAATAGCAGGGGAGATACTCTGCATGGCGTAAATTTGGATATTGTTCAAAAATCAGGCGAACAAGAGAAAATGGTTCATTTGCTGACCAATAGCGAAGGGTTTATCGGCCGCGATTACCCGGTGGAAAAACCGGCGGACACAGAGCGATTTGCTTTTCTTGGCGATTCTTTGGTCGAAGCGGTGCAGGTCGGTACGGAGGATAATTTTACATGGCTCTTGGAAAAACGCATGAATGAAGATTCCGGCGCGAAGAAAAAATATGAGTTCATGAACTTTGCCGTCGGGGGCGAGGGGACGATGGAGGAACTCTTGATATATGAGAACTATGTTAAAAAATACAAACCTGATTACGTTTTTCTTTTTTTCTTTTCCAATGATTTTGAAAACAACCAGTTTTATCTTCCTTATCGTGAAATGTTATCAAAAAATGACCCACAGTGGAAAAATATACGCCAGAGCAACGCCAACAACAACGTCGCCAGAACCGACATAAAATTCAAGCTTTTGAAGAGCTCTCGCCTTTTGAGTTATATGGACGTTTTGGTAAGGGGAAACGCTTTTTTGGAAAAGTGGGCGGTCAGAATCGGCTTGCATCATGCCGGCGTTATGGGTGTCGCGCGTAACGGAATTCATCCGGGGTTTTTTATTTTTGAAAATCCTTTATCAAAACCGCAGAAGTCGGTGTATGATTTTACGGGCGATCTGCTGGCGCTTTTTGCGCGCGAAGCGGCGGAAAACGGATCGAAGTTTGTTTTGGTATATTTGCCGACCGCAATGCAGGTTGATGAAGGGTTGTGGCTGGAACAACAAAAACTCGTACCGGATTTGATGAATCATAAGTGGAATTTGAATCAGCCGCAAGAGTTTCTGAAGAATGTCGCCGCGCAAAATAATATGCCTTTTTTGGATTTGACGCCGGCCTTTGGCGCTTCGTATAAGCGAGAACCCGATGAGTATTTATACAATGGCCGATTGGGGCATTTTAATGAAAAAGGGCATCGGTTGGTTGTTCAACAATTACAGGAATACTTGTCGGAAAATAATATATTAGGACTTACGCACCGACGGGAGACTTGGCGGTGAGTCCGCCTTTTTGGCGGTCTCTCCGCCAAATCTCCGGTTTTATTCCGCGGAATTTTGGCGGTTCCACCGCCAAAGGGCGGAGAAACCGACCAAAATTTTACGCTGAAACCATCTCTTCCCATAACAGTGCGTAAGTCCTATATATAACACGGTAAGGGCAACAAAAAGACTTATCTTCCAACCGCTTTTCGGGCGAAAAATATCCCCATTTCTTTGATTTGCGCAAGCCGCTTCGGGCGAGGAGTCGTGCCTGAAATGAATCCCGGGCGAACGCTGTGTATGCGCCGAATGGCGGAATAAACGGCATCGGCGTATTCGTCGTAAATGAGCTTTTTTTCAATGGAAGGCAGGGAATAACCGTAAGCATCATTTGGGTTGTTTGGCAAAAATGCGGAGGGCGGGTAATAGAGCGTAAAACTTGAGAAGTGGAAACAGATCAATTTTTCTCCATCCATCATTATCCCGCCGCTCGCCTTTTTTATTTTTCCTCGGAAGTTTTTTATATTCCAGGGAGCTACATCAACGGCTTTGTTTTTCAGAACATAGACGCCGTTGAATTTTTCGGCAAAATAATCCAGATATTTCTGATCCCCCAGTTTCCCCGGTTCGGGCTTGGCGTAACACCATGCATTGCATTCTTTTCTCCACCACTCGAGGCATGCCCGCCCGCGAGCATCGTTTCTGAACATGAGCATTCCGGCATTGTAGATCCCCACCTCTTTTTCTTTTTCTTTTTTACCGGCGGGGAGATGATGAGGAATAATGAGAACGGAATTATTTCCAAACTCTTCATACACCGGTTCGATTGACGAATAAAAATAAAGATCGCCGTCCAGATACATGAGCGTTTCTGCATCCGGGTAATGAGTGAAGATGTGCGTTGCGATGGACGGCTTCAGTCCCCAACAGTATTCTCGAAGCGAACGCGTTGCTTTGACGCTTCGCAATTCATCGTCTTCAATATCGGAAAGTCTCAATAAAAAAAGAGAGGGGAGCTTCATTCCCGCCAGTATATCGTACGTTTCGGCATCCATGCACACAATCCAAAAACGGAAAGGCTTCGGACAGTGGCGAACGACGGAATCGTAGAGCGTGAGTCCTTTAGCCAAAAATCCTTTATCAAAAACCGTGTAAAAATTGTATTTCATTGTTTTTTGAAGTGATAGAGTCCCGTTCCGAATCCTTGTGATGGATCGTACGCATCGTATAACTTTCTCCCATAAATATATTTTTCCTCACTGAGTTTAAGCGGTTGCAACAACTGAAGAATATAGTCTCTGGTAAACGCGCGATGGGCGTTAAAATAATTTTTATTTTCACTGTCTATTGGAACCGACAGGTAAAGATTGCCACCGTCGGCTAAAACTCGCTTCAATTCGCGTATCGCTTTCTCCGACCCGTTCGGGTCCAGTCTGTCGCCATATCTGCCGAGTCCGATATGTTCCACGACGCAAATGGAACTGACGGAAGAAAGAGAGGCATCTTTGAAGGGAAGCCTGAGAATATCGCCCGCTTGGAACGAGAAGCCGGGCATGGAAAGATGAATGGGGCGAATGTCCACCATGGTCGTCGGTGTGAATTGCGAGATAATTCCGACCATTTCCGCTTTTGAACCGATATCGTAGTGGTGCGATGGTTTCGCTTCAAATATCTTTTTTGCGCACCAGGCATCTTGGTAAAAGTAGATGACATCAATGGGCGTATCGAACGTTTTGTCAAAGATGCAAGGTTTAAGGTTTTCCCACAGGTTTCCGAAGACGGCATCCGTGTCCATGGCTTCATATTTTTTTGCATCGGAGAAGAAGTCTTTCAGCAAGAACAGTTTTTTTGTTATGCCGTTTTTGGTTTTCAGCACGTGAAAACTCACCAAAAGCCCTTTTATGAAGTGAACTTTTTTCAGGCGTGTTTTAATTGCGCAAAAACTTATCATGATTATGTTTTAGTATACACGGCCATAATGCTGTGTCCGACAATATACGGGGCGACCGCCCGCACGCTCATGTTTATCAGGCGTCGCGGAGCCGTTTCCGCAAAGGGAATTTGTGACAGATGTTTTCGTTTCAATTTTTCTTTATATGTTGCTTCCGCAATCTTGTTGGCGAAATTTACGTGGTAGGATTGAAGCGGTTCCAAATATATTCCATCAGCGCGCAATGGGAAAAACCGCGACAGCGAGAGAAGGGAATTCATATTCCACAATCCCATGTGATGCGGAGGCATATTGAGAACAATATCGTTATTGGCGGTAAAAATCAATGAATCGTTGTTGGGAACGCTCATGACGAATTTTCCGCCCGGTTTCAACACATCAAGAGAACTTTGGATGAATTCCCCGATAGGCGCGATATGCTCTGCCACCTGAAATGAGCATACGACATCATACCGGTCTTTGTTTTTTTGTGAATGAGTTTGGATTGACTCCTCCAGAATGTTCAATCCTTTTTTTCTGCCGACCTCCGCCGCATGTGCGTTCAATTCGATTCCGGCGCAAGCGGTGCCTTTTTCGGCAACTTTTTCCAAGAATTCCCCTTGCGCACAGCCGATTTCAAGAAGAGACTTTGCGCCTTTGACAAGAGCAAGCGCTTCTTCATGCTCCCACTTCCAGTCCATGTAATACCAGCGGTGTTTTTGAAGCGCCTCGTAAAATTTCCCATCACCGGTAATGTCGAATGGATAGTAAAATTGATAACCGGAATCAAGGCATTCGTAAACGGAAACGGAATCCAAGCCCGTGAAATATTTTTTCACATCGACACCAAGCATTTCCCGATATTTCTCGATCAGAAATTCGGTCTTAATTTCTTTCCTCTTTTTTACGTTCAATGAATGTGTTAACGGGCTTTTGATCTGCATGATTATGATTGTTTAACTATATAGCACACCCCTTTTGGGGTATGGCGTATAACGTCGGGAAGCTCTTGCCGCGAAAGAAAGTCGTGAACCGCCCGCGAACATCCGACCCAAGTGTAATAATCATCGAGGATGATAACGCCTCCTTTTGCGACGTGCTTGTACAACCCCTCCAAGCACTGCATGGTTGAATCATACCAATCTCCATCAAGACGCAAAATGGCAATAGGGGAATCCGGGGTGAAGCCGGGAACGGTCTCCGAAAACCACCCCTTCATAAGGCGGTACTTCTTTGTTCTCGACAGTTCCATGGCTTTCTTGGCGAAACTTTCATCCGCGCCGCAATTATCGAAATAATCCGGAGAGGAATGGTCGTTTTGCCACTGCTTTGCGCGATACCCGTCGACCTCTTGAGCCATGGGCAGACCTTTGAAGCTATCAAAGAGGTAGTACCGTCGGGTTGCTCCGAGCATCTCCGCCATTGCCGCGATCATGCCGCCTCGCCATACGCCGCACTCGATCACGCATCCGGGAATGTGCGAAAAAGAGTCGGCGAGCTTTAAGTTATCTATGAACGTTCCGCGCCGAATCATGGTGAATTTTTTATATTTTTCGTAGAGCGCACTCTTTTTTCGGTCTCTTGGGTATCTCAATATCGCTTTCACCGCCTCTTTCATCCACCTCGGGGCTATTTGAAATGCCAAGTCTTTCATCTTTCTTGCAAACGGAACGCGGCTTGCAAACATCAATTCAAAAATAACCCGATCCGCGGTTTTGTCCGCCATGACTTCAGCGGGGTGCTTGAGGGGAAACGGCATCTCTTCCGTTGGTACGTTGGAAAACCGGCTTTCCGAAGAAAAGGTATGCGTGGCATTTTCACCAAAACCGATATTGGAGATCAGGTTTGTATTCGGGATTACCGCAAGCCCGCCATGAGACCATATCGAGTATACCCATTCATAGTCCCATGTTTTCCATTCACCGTAATATTCTTTTCGGAAAACTTCCATCCATACTTTTTGTTCGTCTTTTTCGGAGAGTATCCCCGCGATCTTATGAGCATCTCTCCATTTGGGGAAGCTTGCGAGCGTCGGGTCGAAATGTTTCCATGCTCTTCTCCATGTCGCCCAACCCCATGAGTTCGGATATATTGAAAAATAATAATTTGCATCTCCGCGTTTTTGTCCGAATTGAAAGTTATCTCCGCTTATGTGCATTATTTTTTCGTTGTTTCGATATCGCTCAAGCATTTCCCGACAAAAAGGGAAAAAAGACGGGTGGGGGAGGCAGTCATCTTCCAAAATAATGCCGTCTTCAACATTCTCAAAAAACCAGTTTATGGCAAGCGTCGGCGCCGAATGTACCCCCTGTATACCGCGATTCTCCTCATGGAAGAGCGTTTTCATTTCGCATGTCCAGTCAACTTGTTTGGCGATTTCCCGCACCGCTTGCACCATCGCCTTTTCTTCCGGGCGATTTTGTCGCGGAGCGTCAACCGCAAAGAAAAACTTCGCCGGCTTGGCCTTCCGTATTTCGTCGAATACTCTTTGCGTAACGTCGGGACGTTTGAATGCAATGAGAAGCACGGGGGGGACGGAGATGAAATCGTTATTATTTTTCATAGTATAAATTTATTCGTGTATAATCAAAGCGCCGTTCTCATCGGTATGCGACTTCCACATGTTGTCATCCGCGAACAGTTTTGTTTCCTCTCTCGCCGCGGTAAAATATTTTTCGGCAGGTTGGTAAACAAAGACCGCTTTATTGAAGGCGTAACAGACGGGGAAAAGCGTTTTTTTGTAGGTTTCGTGCGTATAAACAGCCTCCGTGACGCCGGGGAAACCGGGGCTCAAAAAATCATCCATCACCAGAAAGCCGTTCGGTTCGAGAAGGGCGCTAATTTTGTCAAGAAATGCGATGATTGATTGAAAAGTATGTTCGCCGTCAACATAGACGAGTTGGTTTTTTTCGAGAATAGCATGTTTTAAAAAATCCTCCTGTGTCATTTTTTTGATCTCCATCCGATCCCGTATCTTAAGAGCTTTGCTTTTTTCGAGCAAATTATCAATCCTCGCTTGTCCGCCCATATTGTTCGCTTTTCTCTGCAAGAATACGGATTCTTCATTAAATGTGGAATCTTCAAATGTTTCAAAAAACGGATCAACGCCGATTATTTTTTGATCCCGATAGATAAGACAGAGACCCAAAAGGCTCATGCCGCAATACACGCCGATTTCAAGGACGGGCAGGTTTTTGTTTTCGGTGTTTTTCTCGGACATGCGTTCAAGGTGAGAAAACAACTTAAACGCGGGAAAAGAGAAGAACCCCGGAACATCAAGAAGTTTTTGGTACGTCAAATAACCTGGGTCATTCTCATACCGATTTTTCTTGAGCGCGAGCAGTTCATAACCGAAGAAACGAAATATGGCGCGTACTGTTTTTTTTAGCATCATAAGACTGTGAATGAAATTAATTGGAGATGGCATTAACGCTCCAATTTTGTTCCAAATGCACGGGGCTGTGTTTTATCATAACTCCGGTACCGTAAAAATCGCCTTCTTTTACTTCAAACACGCCGAGGTTCCGTATATAATCTTCTATTTCACCGTTACTGGACAGGTTTGCTGAAATGCGGTAAACGCCTTGTTCAAAAGGGAATTTCTGCGCAAGTTCACATTTTATAATACCCTTTGGGGGAATCGTTGGAAAGTCCTGTCCGGTATACTGCGAAGTGAAGAATGAGAGCTGTGTGCCATTATCCATCGTGATGGCGGACGCCATGGTGACATTGTGCGCCGGTTCGCCATCCACCGTTTCATATCCAAAACAAAGAGTATAACGCCCGCCGGTAAAAAGTTCTCGTATCCGTTTACCACCACTTTCTACGAAGAATGAAACCAGCTTTATTCTCCCGAGTCCTTTGCGGTCTGTTCTCATACTTAAGGTAGATCCTTCTTGCGTGAGAGGATTATTTTTCAGATATGCCGCGATGACGTCGTTCGTTTGGCCGATCATTTTCACTTTTCCGCCTTCCAAAAGGATGGTGCGGGTGCAGAGCGCTTGTATCGCCGACATGTTATGGCTGACGAAGAGTACCGTGCGGTCGGATTCTTTCGTAACCTCGTCCATTTTTCCGAGGCATTTTTTCTGGAAATCGGCGTCGCCGACGGCGAGCACTTCGTCCACGATGAGAATGTCCGGCTCCATGTGCGCGGCGACGGAGAAAGCGAGGCGGACGTACATGCCGGAGGAATAGCGCTTGACGGGCGTGTCGATGAATTTTTCCACGCCGGAGAACGCGACGATGTCGTCGAATTTTCTGATGATGTCTTTTTTCGGCATGCCGAGAATCGCGCCGTTCAGAAAGATGTTTTCCCGCCCGGTGAGTTCGGGGTGGAACCCGGTGCCGACTTCAAGGAGCGATGCGACATGCCCGCGGAGCTTGATTTCTCCCGTGGTGGGCGGCGTGATTTTGGAGAGGATTTTTAAGAGCGTGGATTTTCCGGCGCCGTTCGCGCCGATGATGCCGATGGCTTCTCCTTTTTCAACCGTGAAATTGACGTCTTGAAGCGCCCAGAATTCTTCGGTCGTGCCGCGGCCGACGGCTTTTTGCGCTTTCGTTTTCAGGAATTTGAAGGGATGAGCGAACGTGTTCGTCAAAACATCGCGCAAGGCGACATACCCGGCTTGCCGCGCGCCGATCTCATAACGTTTTGAAAGATTTGTTACTTCAATTATATTCATACAATATCTGCGAAGTATCTCTCCGTTTTTTTGAAAAAGACGATGCCGATGGAAAGGAGTATGGCGGTGGCGGCGAAGGAGAGGGAAAGCAGTAGCCAATTGATCTGTTCCGTGCCAAGGAGCGCGCCTCTTGCCGCTTTGATGACGCCGGTCATGGGGTTTATGGCAAGAATCCATGAATATTTTCCGGCTATGCTTGCCGGGTAAATAACGGGCGTAACGAACAGAAGCATTTGGATGAAAAAGGGAAGCACGTAGCGCACGTCGCGATATTTGACGTTTATGGAAGCAAGCACGAGTCCCAAGCCGACCGCCGCCATGAAAGAAATGAGCAAGAGAAGCGGGAGAACAAGAAGCCCGGAAAGGTGCGGAGTGTAATGGTAGTAGAACATAAGTCCGACCATAATGAATGAAGCGATAAAAAAATCCACAAATTTCGTGATGACCCCGGAGATGGGGAGAATGAGGCGGGGGAAGTAGACTTTCGTAACTATGGAAGCGTTGTTCACCAAGGAATTGCTCGTTTCTCCGAGAGCGGACGAAAAAAACTGCCAGAACAAAAGCCCGGCGTAGACGAAAATCGGGTAGGGGATTCCGTCCGAAGGCATTTTTGCAAGCGTGCCAAAAAATACGCTAAAGACAACCATGGTGATGAAGGGTTGGAAAAGCGCCCAGAGAATTCCGATGGAGGTTTGCTTGTATCGGACTTTAATGTCCCGCCACGTAAAAAAGTACAGAAGTTCTCTGTACTCCCATATCTCTTTGAAATCGTTCAGACTGAACGTTTTTTGGGGTCGGATGATGGTGAGACTCATCGTTTATATAACCTCAGGCTTTAGGCTTTGCTTGAAGGTTGCGTTATGTTTTGGAGATTGAGCATGTTGCGGATTGACAGCAACTCAAGCTCTATTTTGAGAACGCGGTCTTCAATCTCTCTTTTGTCCGCTTTTTTGGAAAGTTCCACCTTGATGTCACGGATTTCATCGTCTATGCGCGAGAGGTATTCCATGATAGTTTTGAGGCTGTCTTTCATGTCACGTATGTCGTTTTCCATACCGCTCATTCTGTTTTCCATACCGCTCATTCTGTTTTCCATATTGTCCATTCGCCCCTCCACTCGACCCATCTGTTCAAAAAGGATTTTTTGTCCATCGCCCAATCCTTTGAATATCTCTCTGAATTCTTCCAATATCACCCCGAATCCATTGACGGTCAGGGTTTCTTCCGCACGCTTGCTCAACGCGAACGGTTTTGCTGTTACTTTTTTGTTTTTTGTTTTTTTCATACCTGTCATTATAGCACGTTTTTCCTGTAAAACTCAACCGTCATACGCACGCCCATTTTCAAGGGAATTTTGTGTTTCCAGCCGAGCATGTGGAGGCGCGAGACGTCAAGAAGTTTTTGCGGCGTGCCGTCCGGCTTCGATGCGTCCCAAAGAATTTCTCCTTCATACTCGACGGCTTCCCGGACGATTTCCGCGAGTTCTTTGATGGCGATATCTTCGCCGGTGCCGATGTTTACGATATCGTTTCCGTCATAATTTTGCATAAGGTAGAAGAGCGCGTCCGCGAGGTCGTCCACGTGGAGAAATTCACGCCGCGGGGAACCGGTGCCCCACAAGGTAACATTTTTCGCGCCGGCAATTTTCGCATCGGTGAATTTGCGTATCATCGCCGGAAGAACGTGCGAGGATTCCAGATCGAAGTTGTCGTTCGGCCCGTAAAGATTCGTCGGCATGACGGAGATGAAGTTCATGCCGTACTGCTTGTTGTACGATTGACACAGAACGATTCCCGCAATCTTTGCCACGGCATAGGCTTCGTTTGTGGGTTCGAGCTTGCCGTCCAACAAATATTCTTCTTTAATCGGTTGGGGTGCGAGCCGCGGATAGATGCACGAGCTTCCCAGAAAGAGGAGTTTTTTCACGCCGTTTTTCTTTGAACTTTCTATAATATTCGTTTCAATGGTAAGATTTTCAAAAATAAAATCAGCGGGGCGGGTGTTGTTGGCGACGATGCCGCCGACCTTCGCCGCGGCAAGATAGACGTATTCGGGTTTTTCCGCCGCGAAAAAATCCGCGACCGCCCTTTGGTCGAGAAGATCGAGTTCCGCATGAGTGCGGCGGAGGAGATTTGTGTACCCCTCTTGTTCCAAACGGCGCATGAGAGCGGACCCGACAAGTCCGCGATGTCCCGCGATGTATATTTTAGAGTTTTTGTTTATCATAAAATAAAATATAAAAAATAAGAAGATAGAAAAATATAGAAACGGTTATCTTTCTATTTTTTTATCTTTCTATTTTTCTATTTCATAATCCGCCTCAACCATCAATTTTACCAATTCGTTAAACTTTATTTTCGGCTCCCACCCGAGTAATTTTTTCGCCTTGCTGTAATCACCGAGAAGTACATCCACTTCCGCAGGCCTGAAGTACTTCGGGTCTATTTCGATAATCGTTTTTCCGGTTTTTGCATCCACGCCTTTTTCGGCAAGACCCGTTCCTCTCCATTCGATATCAAAATCAAGATGTTTCGCGGCACGTTCCGCGAATTCCCGTACGCTATGGGTTTCATTCGTTGCAAGAATGAAGTCATCCGGCGTATCGTGTTGGAGCATAAGCCACATGCCGTAAACATAATCCTTCGCATACCCCCAGTCCCTTTTTCCGTCAAGATTCCCGAGATAGAGCTTTTCCTTTGAGCCATTTTTGATCCGTGAGAGCGCTTGCGTGATTTTTCTGGTCACGAATGTTTCGCCGCGGCGTTCCGATTCGTGATTAAAGAGGATTCCGTTGGAAGCAAAAAGCCCATAGCTTTCGCGGTAATTTTTCGTAATCCAATACGCATATACTTTTGCGACGCCATATGGCGAGCGCGGATGGAAGGGGGTTGTTTCTTTGAGCGGCAACTCCACCGCCTTCCCGAACATTTCGCTTGAAGATGCCTGATAGAATTTAGTTTTGATGCCCGTCTCGCGTATCGCATCAAGTAATCGAAGCGTCCCGATGCCGGTTACATCCGCCGTGTATTCAGGCATATCGAAACTCACGCGGACGTGGCTCTGCGCTCCGAGATTGTAAATTTCATCGGGTGCTACTTTTTCGAGCAGTCTGCCGATGTTGCTTGAGTCGGAAAGGTCTCCGAAATGAAGATGAAGTATCCGCTTTTTTTCATGCGGGTCCTGATAGATATGTTTGATGCGCCCGGTGTTGAAACTGCTCGAACGGCGCACCATGCCGTGCACCTCATACCCCTTTTCCAAAAGGAGCTCAGCAAGATACGAACCGTCTTGTCCGGTTATGCCGGTGATAAGCGCTTTTTTCATAGTGTAATACTAATATAACACGGAAAGAAGCGCAAAGTTTCCGATTTTGTTGTATTATTAACTCACCTTACGCACGACTGGAAAGATTTGGCGGTGAGTCCTCCTCTTGGAGGTCTCACCGCCAAATCTCCGACCCCCGGTATCAG
>CAYPFT010000009.1:0-42765 GCA_964410165.1 uncultured Candidatus Saccharibacteria bacterium | reverse complement strand
AAGCGATTAGAAAATGGAAGTACCCGTGTGGCAGACTCACCGACCAAATCTTTCCAGTCGTGCGTAAGGTGAATAAATAATCCCGTCATTTCCCCTCCCGTTTCATCTGCCGATATTTTCTGACGATGCGCCAGAGGGAAACAATGACAAGAACGGCGTAAAAGAATCCGAGTATGAATGCGTCAAAGGCGGAGGACATTGCTCCGCCGATGCCCAAGCCCCCGCCGCCGCTTTGGGTGCTCTGCAGGTAAGTTACGAGAATGATGACGGGTACCCACCATCGGGCGAAGTTCCACCATGCACGGAATACTTCATCTCGCATGCGGTAGGTTATGAGGGAGAGGAGGAAAACAAAAGGGAAAGAAAAAGCTACATAAGCAATTGGGGTATAAATATCTTTACAGATTTGTCTGTATGGACCACAAAAATTATAAAGGAGCGCGAGTAAGAAAAAAATAAACAGCCCCCCCACTATTCCACTGACACCCAATACAATTTTATTTGTCATTTTCATACCTATATTTTACCATTATTCCCCACCCTACCGCAAACCAACCGTCACCGAGTGTACGGTTCCATCATCAAGTTTCGCGGAAATTTGATACCATGAACCGGATGTTATTCCTTTCGTACTCCAGTTGTAGATATACTGCTGACTCGCGCTGTCCCATCTGAATGTACTGCCGGTTGATGCGGGGTCCGAGTACGTGAATTCATCCACGGATGCGCTCATGTTGCCCAGTTTTTGAAAGCTGAAAATTGGCAAGGTGTTTGATTGCACCGATATGCCGTCGCCGTTCTTAATCTGGAATTTCACCGGAATGGTACTTCCGCCTTTGAACACGCTTGGGCTTTGTTCGGGGTGGTAGGCGGTGTCGTTCACCGGTTGAAGGAAGCCGTCGAAGCGGTAGAAAATGGGGAGGGTAACGATGCCGCCAATTTTCGGCAGAAGCGAGAGGTCGGTAATTCCGTCGCCGTTTTCATCTACCGCGAGAGAAGAAGAACTGGCGAGTGTTCCGTCCGGAAGAGTAATGGAGGCGACCGTACCCGTCATCGATGGAATACCCGCAAACGTGGTGGAAGCGGTAACGGTATCGCCGGAAACTTCCTCCATATCAAGCGTAAATGATCCGGTAGCGTAGCCGTTCATCACGAGACGAAGCGTGGTGGATGCGGGCGCGCTGATGTATTTCACTTCGCCGAAAGTGCGGTAACGAGTACCCGGGATGTTTTCTTCCAGTGCGCCGGTGGCAGTGGAAATGCCGGTGTGGTTGCCCGCGCTGTCGTAGAGGTCGAGGGTGAGGGGGGAATGGAGGGTGAAGTGGAGGCGTTTGGATGCATCACCTACTGGGGAAGATGTTTTTATGAAAGTTGGTAACGCGGAATTATTCCGTGTAATTATATTTTTGATAAAATCACGAAGTTCTTGGACTTCAAGAATGTCAGCGTGTTTAATATGTCTAATGAGGGGTATGTTGTAGTCGTCCAAATCCACAAAATACCGTTCCGTCCCGCCAGTCCAGAGCGCAGAGGGCACCACCACTGTCCCATCGCCGTCGAGAACCATTTTTGGCTTGTATTCGAGCGCGGGAGAACCGGTGCAGGTGCTGTAATCTCCCGGAATGGCGCAGGTGGTTTTCACTCCCTGATAATACACGATACTCTTGAGCGTCTCCTCTCCCCAGCCGGCGATTTGGGTAAGGGTAACGCCTTCGGGCGGCGTCCAGTTGTCGAGAGTGTTGTGCAGAACTTCGGCGCCGGTGAGCAGGGTTTCGTTTCCGATGATGGGATTTTTCGTTTCTTCCGTGACAGGCATCGCTTCGCGTGTTTGGTCGGCGAGGAAATTGTGAAGCCTCTCGGCGGAGTGAATTTCGATTCCGTACCTCGCGCGCCAGCCTGCGAGGAGCGGAGCGTCGTCGAAAGAAATGACGGGGTCGTCGACGGAAGAAAAGTATAATTCCGAAGGAAGCAGTCCGTACGCGCTCGGCATATTTACGGCGAGGTCGCGGGCTTCTTTTGGTGTGATAAGAAGCGGGAGCCAGTCTTTCGGGATGCCTTGGTCGTAGCCGTGGAGAATCGCGCCTGCGGCTTGCGGGGTTCCCGCTTGGGGCGATGCGACGAATATCATTTGGTCGAGGAGTTTTGGGCTGTCAGTGCCGAGCGTGTCGGAAAGGGCTTTGGCGATAAGTCCGCCGTTTGAGTGGGCGACGATGGTGACTTTCCCGGTGTCGGAAGTTTCGGCAAGTTTCCGGATTTCTTCCGTCATGGAGTAGCTTGAGTTTTCGAGCGCAATGGGGCGGTCAACGATATCGCGCACATCGTATCGCCAGTCATAGGGAAAAGGTTTCCATGCGTGAATCGTTTTGTTTGCGGCAAGGGTGTCCATCGAGTCAATGAAGCTTTCATAAATGTTCGCACCGAGGGCTTCATCAACCACGTCTTCGGTAAAAATGTCGTTTCTCTTCGGAGTTCCGTCCGGGTTCAAGAAAAGCTGTGTGTTGTCTTGTAGCAGGAGCGGCGGTTCCCAGAGGCGGACTTTGGTAACGCTTGGGTCGGCGGTCGGCCGATAGAGCCGCGATGCCTCAAGCCCCGGCAGAAACGCGACGTTTGAGTAGCCCGTCGTAAAGAGAAGCTCGCCGGTTTCCGGAAATCTCTGCGCGCCTCCGTTTGATTCAAAGTGGTAGGTGTAGCGTCCTTTCGGAAAGGTCGAGGTCATGGAATACTCCCTGAGGGTAGTCCTTGGGGAAAGCGGGTAGTGGCTGGTGACGGCGCCGTCGTTCGTCCAGAGGGTCACATCGCTTGGATCGACTGATCCGGCGTAGGAAATACTGAACGTAAAATTCGTCTTGTCCGCCACTCCTTTCGCGTCTTGGTTGTTGTCGTCTTCGATTTCGGCGGGGTTGGAGAGATTTGGGGGCGTAGTTGTCGGGAGGTTCCAGCCATTCTCCATCGCCCAGGGGAAATGATCGACAAGCGGTGTAACGAGGTTCGTGGAGTTATCGGTCGTGGTGGCGGCGGCATAGGGAGCATCGCAGAGATGGTCGCCGTTTTCGTCACGGCAGGCGGTGTTTTTGCTCCAGTAGTTTCCTCCTTCGGGGAGGGGTTTCGAGAGAGTTTCAATACCATTGCCGCAGGTGGTAAATCCGTTATGGAAGTCTACTCCGTTACCCTTGAAGTTGTTGCGGGTGAAGGTACCCCATGAACCGGCAAAGTCAGCGCCGATGCCGTTTCCTTCAATGGTGTTTTCTCTGAACGTATTTGAGCCTGAGCAGTAGGTGAAGAGGAGCCCGGATTTGAAATTCCTGATCGTGTTGCGCCGGAATACGTTGAAATTGGCGTCCGAAGAGAAGATGCCGGCGTTTCCGGGACCTTCGATGATGTTGTCTTGTATGGTGTTGGAAGAAGCATTAACGGAGAGGGAGAGGCCGATGCCATTTTCTCCCGTGCGAATGGTGTTTCCGGAGATTGTGGAATGCCCGACGAGGGAGAATTTCATGCCGGTGCCGAATCCCGCGAGGGTGAGGTTTTTAACGGTGAGGAAGTTTCTTCCCGAAGCGGTAATGCCGGAGCCGGTACCCGTGATCGTGTGGCCGGCGCCGTCTAGCGTGATGGAGTCTGCGGTGATTGAAACGGATCCGGAGAAGTCTTCCGTGAGCGTGCAGGTGAGGGAGGAGGCGTCCCAGATGCCTGCCGTTTCGCAATCACCGCCCAGAGAGTCAAGGGTGAGAGCGGAGGCGGATTGGGGGAGGATGAATAAAAGCGTGGCGAGGAGAGGGATGGCGGTTTTCATGGTGGCGCTATCGTAGCATGGGGAAAACGGGAGGGAAAGTGTACGAAGCGCGTCTTTCATGGTTTAATGTTTTTTACATACCGCTTCCTTCTTGCCCCACCTTCTCAATGCTCGCGGCAACAATCTTTTCCATATCCGAAAATCTTCCGCTTTGGCTCGACCCCAATACCGCGGCAATAACGGGGCGCGCTGGGCCGATATCAAAAGCGATGACAAGGTTTCCCCCTGCCAGATCGGTGAATCCCGTTTTGGAAGCGAGAAGCCCGGGGGTCGCTCGAGCAATGATATTCGTATTTTCCGCCATGCGCGAAACGCCGCCGAGGGAGCTGAAGCGAAGGGAATCGTAAGCGGTCGCCTCAAGAAGCGTCGGTTTGTTTTTCAGGATATGCTCAAATAAAAGCGCCATATCTTTCGCCGACCCGTATGCGCCGGAAAGGGTTTCCCCGACATCAAGTCCGTTCGGGTTGAGGTAGAATGTCTGAGTAAGATGCAGGGTGCGGGCTTCTTCGTTCATTTTTTGGATAAAGAGATCGGTATTCCGCACACCATCCACGTTTTTCGTATTTTCGGAAAGAATCGCGGCGCCGGCGGCGGCAAGGGCGGAGGCTCCATTATTCGAAGAAACCATGAGCGTATAGTCAAGAAGTTCTTTCACTCTCCATTTTTCGCCGTCAAAAACGGCGGTATCCGCGCCCCCCGACAGGTCGGAAGAAACGAGCGCCGTCATGACTTTCGCGAGAGACGCGAGAGGAAGCTGTGATTCTTCATTTTTTGCGAAAAGCGCTTTCCCTGTCCGGACATCAAGCACGTACGCCGCTTCGGCTTCGAGAGAAAGGGCGTTGAAGGGGTCGGGCGAAAGCGGATGCAGAGCGACTGCGACGGCGGGCGTTTTTGTTTTCAAGGAATCTTCCAATGCCGGGTCCGGCGTAAACATCCGCACCGAAAGAGAAAAAACCGCAACAAAAAAAAGCGCAAGGAACCCTGCGAAAAAAAGAAAAGCGGTCGGTTGCTTTATGTCATTCATAAAAATTTTCCGGTTGCTGTTTTTCAAAATCCGATATGCTCTCTTCAACCTTTGCTCGAAATTCTCCATACTCCGGCAGATCTTCAATACGGGTAATTCCAAGATGCGCAAGAAGGTCAAACGTCGGGCGATACAAGAAACTCCGCTCACCGTCCGTGCCGTGTATCCGTTCAACAAGTCCTCTCACTTGCAGGCTTCGGAGAATGAAATTGGAATTCACTCCTCTGATATAATCAATCTCCGATCTCGCCACCGGCCCGGCATACAAGACGATGGTGAGCGTTTCAAGCGCCGCTTTCCCGAGACTTTGGGAGAGATCATCTTTCGCTATTCTTTCCAGCACTTCGCTCATTTCCGGCGCGGTGCCAAGCGTTGCTTCCCCGTCTTTCTCCAGTAACGTCATGCCACGCCCGGAAAGTTTTTCCCGCAAAATCGGCAACGCTTCACATATATCCTCCTCTGATACGCCTAAAAGTTCCGCGAGACGGGATGCTTTCACCGGCTCAGCCTTAAAAAACAAAATAGCTTCTATCTTTGCATCAAGGGTCATAACGACAGGCATATCGCATGGCAAGCGATACTCTGAATGTATCAAAAATGCGCTTCCGTGGCAATGCGCGCGTGCGATATTCGCACGCCTATTGAATCAGCACCGGAATAGGCTTGTTGATTTTGTAAAGTTCCGGATCTATGCTCCGCTCGAAACAGGCGCGGCCCGCTTCGTGCGACCAATTTTGGCTGTAGGGATCGCCGGAGAAACCAACGGGCATTGGTTTGGAATATCTGCTCGTAGCGTCGGCTCCAACGCTTGCCACCTTGAAAGTAGCGCAGAGTTCAAAAGTTGGATTGGGTCCATCGCCTACGCAGTCAGCTGTCGGTGGACACCAATCAGAAATTTTATATTCATACTCCACACCGGTCTCCGGGTCCATCGGCGGAACAAATCCGCTGATGTTATCGCGTAAATCATCCAGTTTTTCCGGCAACTGCTCTTTCTGTTGCCAGTAATTTATTATTTGACTTTGGGTATTTTGAAGGTCGCTTACTCTCTGGTTATCAAGCCGGACATCTCGCTGGTGCGCGGGCGAACCGACAATGAAAAATCCGCCAATGACTGTACCGAGGACGACCGTCGAAACAACCTGTGCGAGTGTTTTTGGGAGAGTCGTCGGCATCAGTGCTTTTCTTCGTACGTCCCAGAGATAGTACCCGAATACCGCGGCCGCGACAAGCAGAACCACAAAAATCTTCAAGAAAAACGGCACTGTAAGTTCGCCGGAGAGGAAGTTATAAATGAGCTGTACCACGTCAATAATGATTGCAATTGCCGCGATAAAAAGCGTCAGATATACGAGCCATTTCCGTATGCGCAATTCCCGCTTTTCCGGCTCCGCCGTCATTTCTTTCCCCAAGAGCCACGAGAGGAAAACAAACACCGGAAAGACGACAATGAGCGTAGCCGTCGCCCACAAAACACCATCGAGAATTCCCTGATAATAATAATTGAGCGCATCGGGAAACAAGAAATTGATATAATCGAACCAAAGCGAAATGAATGAAAACGTACTCACGTAGAGCGTCGCGATCATCAAAAGATGCATGAACACGTCTTTGGGGGACGATTTTGGTTTTTCTTCTTTTTTAATGATTTCTTCGGTCATATAAATAAGCTTGGGTTAATTTTATATACAGCATTATATCATAAAAAGTATTTTATTAATCCAAACTGCAAATACCCTCCATCCGCATAATTTCATCAACTGAATTTCAGTTTTGCCACCTATAGCTTTTTCTAGCATATGCTAGAAAAAGCTATAGGCATGATAAAGTGTATTTGTGGCTCTCCTTAATATCGCGAAACGATAAAATAGCGCGAGGCTTCTTTTTGGTTTTTCTTCGGCTGGCTTTTATGGAGGTCTACGGGGATTATCTCGTATGACGCCTTTTTGTCTTCTATTGAAATTTTCACCGCGAACCCGTTTTGCGTTTCCTCCGAAAAATATTGGTCAAAAATAAAATTCCCAAGCGAATAAAAAATCGGCTTGCCGCGATACGTTTCCGCTTCTTGCGTCACATGCGGATGATGCCCGACGACGACATCCGCGCCGGCGTCTATGAGCGCGCGCCCGAGAGTTTGCTGTCTTTCATTTGAAACCGTCTTGTATTCTTCCCCCCAGTGTACGGCAACGATTACGAACGCGCCGTCTTTTTTGAGACCGCTGATAAGTTCCGCCGCTTTTTTACTGTCAACGGGAGCATAGGTGTCATTCAGCCCCACAAAACGCACCGCGCGGCCGCGAATTGTTTTTTCAACGGTAAGGCTTTCACCCATTCTCACAGGATGCCCGACAAATAGAATGCCCTGCTTCTTCAATTCTTTTGCGGTATTGATGTACCCGTTTTCTCCGAAATCAACCGCATGATTATTCGCAAGCGTTACCACATTTACCCCCGCCTCTTTTAGCGCGCGGATACTTTCCGGCAGAAACGAAAAGCGAAAAGAATAATCGGGTGTTCGTTCGTGCGCCGATGGAACAGGCCCTTCGAGATTCGCGAAAACAGCGTCCGCGCCCGAAAAAATATCTTTCACGTATCGAAAAGGGTACTCAAACCCGCGCGAAAGCGAAATTCCCTCAACCGCACGCCCGAGCATTATGTCGCCCGTTACCACAACCGTCGAAGGCGGAGCTTCCCCTCCTCCACTCGGCGCAAAAACCGCACTCGTTGAAACAAAGGCGGCAGTCAAAAGAAAAATGAGAGGAAGATATTTCATCCCGAAAACAATAGCAGAAATAGGGATTTTAGACAAAAAAAACGACCCGGCGACAAAGCGGGGTCGGTTTGTTCAAAATATTCTTTTAAGCACATCGGCGACACCGAGCAAATACATAGCCGGAAACGCGATGCTTGTGAAGTAAAGTGAAAACTTCATGAACATATCGGCTTTTTTTGAAGCGTAGTTCCAATAAAACACTGAAATGAGCGCGACAAAAAGTCCAAGTTGGACAAACCCCGCCACGGAAAAGAAACGCAGGAGGTCTCTCATTTCGGGAAAGTGAGAAATGATGTCTTCGCCCATTTTGGTTACGCCAAGCAGTAAAACGAAAACGGGCACATTTATTATGAAAGAACTTTCCCCTCGAAATGCTTTTGGAAATTCCTTATTGAACAAGAACACCGAAAACGTAAGACAAAGAGAGACTGCAATAATCGTCGCGTCAAGACTGTGTGGTAGCGCCGCAATAAAAATACCGGCGCTTTCAATACGATTATCCAACGACTGCATGATTGTCTCAAAATGCTGAAGAAAATAGACACCCGTGTAAACAATGACGACTAGGAACAGCAAATCGAGCGTGCAGTACCATATCGGATGGCTATCGCGAAACGCGGAAAGTTTTGTTTGAAGAAATGAAAACATGACAATGAACTCCTCTGTGGTTGTTTCTCTATTTTTATATACTACAGCAAAAATTATGTCAAGAGGAACGACTATATTTTGGAAGTACCCGTGTGGCAGAGAAACCGACCAAAATCCCTCGCCGGAACCGCATGGTACCGTAATCGTGCGTAAGGGCTCATACGTTAATAACTTGATACAGTTCGGTTTCAGATTTTCGTAAGATTTCGTTTTTTGGATTGAGCAAATCTTGAGGCGTAGCGAGCTACGATGAGAGATTTGTGTCCGCCAGCTGGCGGAGAGAAAAAATGAAAGATTGCGGAAATATGGAAGCGAAATGAGCAAATTATTAATGTACGAGCCCTTAAGTGAGTTATTACAGTACCCCCCGCTTTCTCATTTCAAAGAAGCATCGGGCGGTCGCGCGGATGTCTACGGCGGCGTTATGTGCTTCTTCAAAATCCGCGCCGAAGAGTTTTTGGTGGAGCTCCGCGAGCTTCGGCCATTTGAAACCGTACTTCCCCGGAATGGCGCAGAGGTTTGTGGACTTTTCCATCGTACAAATTTTCTTTTTTGAGTCAAGAATGTTCGGCATGTTCTTTCGTAAAAATTCAGCGCCGATGATCTTCTCGTCAAAGCTTATGTTGTGCGCAACGACCACCTCCGCTTCATTCGCGGCGTCATAAAATTTTCGGAGAACGTCTCGCAGTGGCGCGCCTTCCTTCTCGGCGCGTTTCGTAAAGATGCCGTGCACCTTCGCGGCATCGGCCGGGATGGTAAATCCTTCCGGCTTAATGATAAAATTTTCTCCCCCTATTTTCTCCCCGTCCGAGCCGTAAGATTCCCACGCAATCTGCACAAGCCGCGGCCAGTTTGAAAGGTCGGTTACCGGCGCTTTCCAGCTTCGCGGCAAGCCGGTGGTTTCCGTATCGAAAAATACGTACTTTTGGCGCGGTTTCTTTGCGGGAGAGTCCGCGCAATCGCAGAACAACCTTCCGTTTATGTCATTTCCGCATCGTAAACATTCCATAGTGAACGTATTGTAGCATTTTTTACGAAAAAAAACGGATTATACCGCTTTTTCCCGCCCAATTTGCCGTAAAATCTTCTCCACCTCCTTCAAACTTTCATCATCAAGAACAGAAAACGCAATCACATTTTTATTCAATTTTTTAAGCGCGGTCAATTTCTTTTTCAGTTCCGCGGGGGTTGCGGTGTCGGACTTGCTCAAGAAAAGATATTCCGGTTTTCCGAGCATGGCTTTGTTGTAAGATTCAAGTTCGTGGCGGGTGGCTTTGTATTCTTTCACCGCGTCTTCCGCTTCCGCCGAGACGAGATGAAAGAGCACTTTCGTACGCTCAATGTGGCGGAGAAACTTCACCCCCAACCCCTTCCCTTCCGACGCGCCTTCTATGAGCCCCGGGATATCCGCGAGAATGAGATTGTAGTAGGCGCCCAAATTCGGTTCAAGCGTGGTGAAGGGGTAGTTCGCGACTTTGGGCTTCGCATTCGTGAGCGCGTCAAGCAGGCTTGATTTTCCCGCATTCGGGAAACCGATAAAGCCGACATCGGCGATGAGTTTCAGCTCAAGACGCACGGTAAATTCTTCCCCCGACTTTCCTTCTTCAAATTCTTTCGGGGTGGTATTCGTCGCGGAACGAAAATGGAAATTCCCATCGCCTCCCCGGCCGCCGCGCGCGATCAAAATCCGCTCGCCGACCCTCACCACTTCCTGATCGGTACCCAAATCAAGATTGTGCACTACCGTCCCGACGGGTACTTTCAAGACGGCGTCCTTGCCGTCATGCCCGTCGCGGAATTGCGAACGCCCATTCTCGCCATTCCCGGCCGAAATGTCTTTGGAGAATCGAAACTGATGCAATGCCGAGAGGTCGGAAACTCCCTCGACAAAAATGCTTCCGCCTTTGCCTCCGGAAGTCCCGGTCGGACCCTGCGCGAGCTTTATCTTCTGAAAAGCGACCGCGCCCTTGCCGCCGCGGCCCGCTTTTACTTTTATGGTGATGTCGTCTATTAACATGCACTTACTCTAACATGTATTGCCGCATACGCAAAAAAATGCTACCATTTCCGCCATAGAGTCCCCCGAGAGACCGAAAATCGATATGAATAATTTTGATCAAAAATCATTTCATGTTTCTCCTGAAGATACCGCCCGGCTTGATGAAGCATACCGAAAATTGGAAGAACGTTCTTCAAAATTTTTAGGGTACCCGTGCAATCTGCTCTATGATTACACCGAGTTGCTCCGTTTTTTCAATCTTTCCATAAATAATGTCGGGGATCCTTTTGTGGAAAGTTTATATGGCGTGAACACGAGAGACTTTGAACAAGAAGTGCTTTCTTTTTTTATGGAACTCTACCATGCCCCGAAGGACGACTCGTGGGGATATGTGACGAATGGCGGCACGGAAGGCAACATGTACGGACTCTATCTCGCCCGCGAATCGCACCCAAACGGCATTGTGTACTTTTCGCAGGATACTCATTACAGCATTTCAAAAATCGTCAAAGTTCTCGGCATGCGCAACATCATGATCCGCTCGCAGGAAAACGGGGAAATAGATTATGCGGATTTGGAAGAAATGATCAAGATTCACCGCGACCATCCGGCTATCATCGTCGCGAATATCGGGACGACGGTGCGAGGAGCCATTGACCGAGTGGACAAAATAACCGCGATACTGGAACGCGAGGTTGCCACGAAATACTACATTCATTGCGATGCCGCGCTCGGCGGGATGATACTGCCGTTCACGCCCGGCGCTCCACTCTTCGATTTTCGCACACCGGTAAGCTCAATCGCCGTATCGGGGCACAAGATGATCGGCTCCCCGTTTCCCTCCGGCGTCGTGATTGCGCGGAAAAAGAATGTCGAGAGAGTTCAGCAAAACGTCGAGTATATTGGAACGCTTGATACCACGCTCTCCGGCTCGCGCAACGGACACTCGGTGCTTCTTCTCTGGTACGCTTTGAAAAAATTCGGGCGAGACGGTTTTCAAAAAATGGTTGAGTCCTGCCTTGCCATGACCGCCTATACGGTCGAACAATTGCACGCCGTTCCGTGGGAAGCAGTCGCCGCGCCGTACTACAATACCGTCGTGATTAAACGCCCGCCCGAGGAAATCGTAAAAAAATGGCAGCTTGCCGTCGAGAAAGACATTGCGCACATTCTCGTCATGCCGCATGTGGCCAAAGAGCGAATTGACGGTCTTATTACCGATCTTAAAAAAATATCTTTATGATTGATATTACCATCATTTGCGAAAACAAAGTCGGGATGCTTGCCCGAATCGCGGAAGAATTCGAAAAGCGCGGAATAAACCTCGTTGATATTGCCGGGCATGTACTCGGCAGTACGGGTACCATTACCCTGTCGGTGGAAGATGCCGCCGCGGAGGAAGCGCGGACGACTCTTGCTTCTCTCGGACATGCGCCGCTCGTTGAACACAGCTTTATCGTCCGACTGCCGGACCGTACCGGCGCGATTGCACAGGTGGCGCACCTCCTCGGAAACGCGGGTATAAATATCGAGGCTTTGCGCATCTTCGACCGAAAAGACGGCGAAGCGTTTGTCGCCGTCACCACCGACAATCCCGCAAAAACGCGTGAAGTTTTGCGTGATTTCGACGCGAAAAAAACGCGGTGATTCACGCCTCTTCCATTTCAGTGTATTTTATGGTATAAATTTCGCTAGACGTTTGACGCGGGTCAAGCAATAAGACTGTTACATTTTGCTTTTTGACAGGAGAATACCCATGAAATACTCATTTCTGAACGATTACAGCGAAGGTGCCCATACGGAAGTATCAAAGCTCATCGGCACCGCTTGCCACAGACAAGAGATTGGCTACGGAGAGGACAGGCTCTCGCTCGCGGCAGAACTTCTCATACAAGAAAAACTTGATGACGCTTTCGGTTCTTTCACGAACATTTATTTTGTTTCTGGAGGAACACAGGCGAATATATGCGCCTTGTCCCACATGCTCAAACCCTATGAAGCGGTTATCGCGGCGGAAACGGCGCATATAAACATCCATGAAGCCGGTGCGATAGAGGCAACGGGACACAAGATACTTGCCGTACCGACACCGGATGGGAAAATTTCCATCCGTGAAATTGATGCGCTCTTGAGAACGCACGCAAGCGAACACATGGTAAAACCGGCGGCCGTTTTTATTTCGCACGCAACGGAGCTCGGAACCATATATACTCTCCAAGAACTGGAGGCCATTTCGTCTTTTTGCAGGGAACGCGGCTTATATTTGTACCTTGATGGCGCACGGATTGGACACGCTCTTGCCGCGGAAGGGGCAGATGTGACCTTGCCCGATGTGGCGCGGCTCGTCGATATGTTCTACATCGGCGGCACAAAGAATGGCGCATGGTGCGGCGAAGCTCTGGTGATAGCCAATCCGAAACTTCAACCTGATTTCAAGTTTACCCTCAAACAAAGGGGGGCATTGCTGGCAAAAGGACAAATACTCGGTCTTCAGTTTGTAGCGCTGTTCGAAGATAATCTTTACTTTTCTCTGGCACGCCATGCAAATAACATGGCGCAAAAACTCGCTTTAGGCATCAGAGAATGCGGGTATGAATTCTTTGTGAATTCGCCGACGAATCAAATTTTCCCGGTCCTCCCCAATACCGTAATCGCGGAACTCCGAAAAGGTTACGCGTTCTACACATGGAAGGAAATCGACAACGATTCGTCTTGCGCTCGGTTGGTCACTTCTTGGGCGACAAAAGAAGAAAAGGTGGACGAATTTATTGCAGACCTGAAAAACCTCCGCTAATTCGTTCTTGACGTTTGTTGCGCTTCTGTTACCCTGTACAAGGGCAAATCTTTTACAACTTACGCAAGAGAGGTAAGCATTATGTGGCCTATTATTACTGTTACCAAAGGAGATCTCGGAGATTTTTTCGAGCATTTTACCGGCGTGCTGGACAATTCTATCGGCGCCTTGATTATAAAGGGTTTTTGGAACAAAGACCGGTGTGCGAAAGCGATGGAAGGGGTTATGGAACGCGGGTTCGATTTTTATGAAAACGTCGAACCGCCGATTGGGAAAATCGGTATCACGGAATTCGAGCACGCTTCGGACGACGAAGCGAAAGCGCGTTATTTCCTTCAAGCCCCAAGCGCAAACGCCGTTCGCCGGCGCATATTCCAAAAAAGCGGCGATCCTGTTGAAAGCGTGGTCCGCTTGTGCAATCGCTTCGTGGAAACGCACATTGCCGTCGAGGGTCCGGGCGGGCAAATCTATTTCGCCGGGCTTGTAAGGAATATCACGGAGGCGCTCCTTCATTTGGACTTCGCTCCGCGAGATGCATCGAGTTGGGATATTTCGAAGATTGTACGGCAAGCGAGCTGGAATCTCGTTCTTGAGAGTGCGGAGTCCGGCGGAGAAACGATTGTACACCATCACCCGTGGAACAAAGACGATGAATCTCAAAAAATTCCCGGGAGTTACGGATACCTGCCAAGCGTTGTTTCAAACTGCGAACAAGTCGCCGTCCAAACGGAAGTCGGAGATTTGTTTTTTTTCAATTCTCAAAACTTCCACCAAGTGCTTCCCGTAAAAGGAAGATGGACGGCGGTCTCAAGCTTCATCGGTTTGACGCCGGAAAACACTTTGGTATTATGGTCTTAACCATGAACACCGAAGCGCTTTACTTCCATGATACATTTCTTTTCCAATCGCACGCGCGAGTTTCCTCGCTTATTCGCAACGAAACGGGAACGGCGATAGTGCTCGATCGAACGATATTTTACCCTCAAGGCGGCGGACAGCCAACCGATACGGGGACAATCTCGTCCGATACGGCGGAATTCCAAGTGAGCAAAGCGCTGTATCGCGAGGATGGAGCAATCGCCCATTACGGCACCTTCCTAAAAGGAGGCATGGAAACCGGCGATGAAGTTACGCTCTCAATAGACGAACATCGCCGCCTTCTGAACGCGAAAAATCACACCGCGGGACATCTGCTGACTTTTGCCGCAGAAAAAATATTCCCAGAACTTATCGGGATGAAAGGATACCACTTCCCCGACGGTCCATACGTTGAGTTCGAAGGAACGCTTGCGGAAACAAAAAAAGCGGGTGCGGCGGGATATATTGAACAAGCTGTCCGGAAAATGATCGAGCAAGCACTCCCTATCGAAGTTCGCCTCGTGAACGCTGGAGAACTTGCTCGGCTTTGCCGAAACATCCTGCCGAACACGCCAAGAAGCGATTCTGTTCGCGCCATGATTGTTGGCGGGGCGGCTCTCGCCTGCGGCGGAACGCACCTTGCGAACACGAAAGAGGTCGGCTCTTTTTCAATCAGAAAGATTAAAGAAGAAAAAGGGAGAACGAAGATTGGATACACCTAACAAACAGCGGCTCTTTTCAGCCGCTGTTTTTTTATGAAGACCGCTTCATCCGCGCGCGGTCGATGTCGGTCAAACCCTGCTTGCGGAGGCGGACGCTTTTGGGAGTGATTTCCAAGTATTCGTCTTCCGCCATGACTTCAAGCCCGCGCTCGATCGTGAGCGTGTATGCCGGCACGAGAGTGATGGCTTCGTCGTTCCCGGACGAGCGGACGTTGGTAAGATTTTTCCCCTTTACCGGATTCACGGACATTTCCTCGCCCTTTGAGGTATTGCCAAGCACCTGCCCTTCGTAGACTTCCGTCGCGGGGCCGATATAGAGCATGCCGCGGTCTTGTAAATTCCAGAGCGCATACCCGGCGGCTTTTCCGGTGATCATGGAGATCATTGAACCGACCTGCCGTTTCTTAATTTCTCCCGCGTACGGTTTGAAACCGATGACGCGGCTTGCCATTATTCCGTCGCCTTTCGTATCAATAATGAACTGGTTGCGGTAACCGAGGAGTCCCCTGGTCGGACCTTCAAACATGAGACGCGAAGTATTCTCATGCTGTTTCATTCCGGTAAGCACGCATGCGCGGACGCCCATTTTCTCAATAACCACTCCTTGAAATTCGTTCGGAATATCAATCGTTACTTCTTCAAACGGCTCGCTTTTTATGCCGTCAATGTCTTTAATGATGACCTGTGGCTGAGATACCTGCATTTCATACCCTTCCCGTCGCATATTTTCAAGCAGAATGGAAATGTGGAGTTCTCCGCGTCCGAACACGCGGAAACTGTCGTTCCCTGAAAAATCAATTTTGAGTCCGACATTTATTTCAAGCTCCTTCTCAAGCCTTTCGCGAAGCTGTCTTGATGTAACAAACTTCCCTTCCCTCCCCGCAAACGGAGAATTATTTATCAAGAAATTTAACGCGATGGTCGGCTCGTCCACTTTGATTGCGGGCAGGGCTTCCGTATCCGGCGACAGGCAAACCGTTTCGCCGATATAAATTTCCGGCAAGCCCGCCATCATAACGATGTCGCCCGCTTGCGCTTCCTCTACTTCTTCACGTCCGGTTCCCTTGAATGAAAAGAGTTTCGCCACTTTCCCGCTATGCACTCCGCCATCGGGATTTTTCGCGTACACGTTGTCGCCCGTATGAATGACCCCCTCATACACGCGCATGACAGCGAGACGCCCCATGTAATTGTCATATCCGAGATTGAACGGCTGGGCGCGGAGCGGAAGCGCGATGTCGGACGGCGCCGGCGGCACAACCGCAAGGATAGTATCAAGAAGCGGAGAGAGGTCTTTTGATTCATCATCCAATTTCATCTTGGCGATACCCTCGCGTCCGATGGCGTACACCACGGTAAAATCGCACTGCTCATCGCTTGCGCCGAGGTCCCAAAAAAGCTCAAGGACTTGTTCTTCCGTTCGATCGGGGTCGGCGGCGGATTTGTCAATCTTGTTGATAACCACGATGGGCTTGAGCCCGAGCTCGAGAGATTTCTTCAGTACGAAACGCGTCTGAGGCATCGGCCCTTCCTGCGCATCCACGATGAGAAGCACGGAATCAATCGAACGAAGCACGCGCTCCACTTCCGAACCGAAGTCGGCGTGCCCGGGAGTATCCACGACATTGATCTTAGTGCCCTTGTAGAACGTTGCGGTATTTTTCGAGTAAATGGTAATGCCGCGCTCTTGTTCAAGCGCGTTCGTGTCCATACTCATGCCTTCGGCAAACTCTCCGGTCTGGCGCATGATGGCGTCGGTCAGGGTCGTTTTGCCATGATCCACATGGGCTATAATTGCGATATTTCTAATTTCCATGCAGTTTATTCTTTCATTTGCACGAGCCATTATTTTCGCGCCTTACGTTTTTGTTTTTCTGCGGGGTCGCGGGGCAGTATTGCTATACAGCCCCGCGAACTCCTCATAAAACAAAAACGTAATTCATCGAAAATCCCCGTCTCGTGCGTGTGGTTAAAATTCAAGTTTTGTGTTTACTTAACGTTCTCCTGAAACAAAAAATCCCGCTCCCGAGATTCAAAAAAGACTATTGTTGCATGATACACGAAAAATGAAACGCTGTCAAAAAAATGACCGTCCGAAATTTACTACTTGTACATGCTGTCAAACTTTGCATATGCAAGAAACTGACAGTATTGATTTGTTTTTTAAAAAACGACACGGAATGAGGCCGTGTCGTCAGTAAGAAAATATTTGCGAGCATCTCGCAGAGTTAAACTACCATTGTCTTTCAAACCACGCTTTAAGGATATTGGGGACAGTCACCATTGTTTTATGTTTTGTGTGTTGTAATTTTTGTTCACAACATAATTTGATTTTTATACCCGTAATTATACCATACATTTTACTAAATAATGGTGGCTGTCCCAATTCTCCAAAAAACCCCAATTCTCCAAAAAACCCGGCGCTAATGTTCGCTCTGATTCCATCACTTTTCCGTTTTTTGCAAATTGCGCAGTATTTTTACGGTACCCGTACTGCCTGTAGCGGCATTAACTTCCACCACATCTCCATCTTTGAGATTCTTGGTGGCTATTTTGGTTCCTATAATGCAAGGTTTTTGCATCTCTCTGGCGACAATTGCGGCGTGACATGTGATGCCGCCTTCGTCAGTGACAAAGGCTTTTGCCTTTTTCATGGCATAAAGATAATCCGGCGTAGTCATCCCGACAACCAAAATATCAGCATCCCCGAAATCTTCTTTCGGGGAGCTCATTATTTTGACTTTCCCCACGACATGCCCGCGAAAAGCTATGTTTCCCTGCAAAATCTCTGTTTCCTCCATAATTTCCGGAGGATTTCCGAAATCTCCTATGACCAACGTGTCGCCTCGTACCTGAGCGCTATATCCTTTCACGCGGTCGGCATATTTTTTTTGCAACTCCTCTCTGTGCGCGGTCTCAAGCAAAAGAATCTCGTCATAAGTAAAATAGGGCATCCACTCGGAGGGTATGTCTTTTTTCTCGGCGATAAGAGAGAGGAGGGGCTGTAATTTGTACGAAGCAAGATTAACCGCGTCTTTTATGAATGTTCTTAAATAAATCCATTCTTGCAATTGCCGGACGAGTTTGATTTCTTCCTTGTTGAAAAATGAATGTATGTTTTCGTCGGTCTTCTCTGTTTTTTTGAAATGATCTTGGGAAAATCTTCCGAGAATTTCTTCATCCGTTAATTCTTTGCCGACAAACCAGTGATACTGGAGAAACGAAAATTTCAATCTGTATTCTTTGAGGATCTGTGCTCTGCCTGAGTCAAGTTTTGGCTTGTTTTTCATAATAAATTGCTCTTCTTCAAAAACAACGCTTTCTTTTTGGGGCGTTTGGACTATTTCTTTCCATTTTTCATATTGATCGAACTGGGCTCTTTTGGTTAACCTGGTTTTGATTATTTTAAGAACCTTCTCATTAAGAATGTCCGCAATGGGAATGGGCCCTCTGTAACTGAGCATCCCCACCATTTTGAAAAACAACACCGATTCTGTCTCAAAAAAGGCGAGGGTTTCCGGAAGGGGTAATGAATGATCAAGAGTAATTTTCTGATTCGTTATTTGACCGGCTAATGAGTATACTTTATCCGCCATTCTGTCCGGGTACGTTGAATCTTTTTCCATATTGTCCGCAATATATTTTTTGATGGTTTCAACTTCTTCCGCATCAGCGTAAGAGTGTTCATAAAAATACCAATAAGAAAGAAACGGCGTTTCGTACTCCCAATCTTTTGCTGTGAGTTTTGCCCCGACGGGGAAAGCGGACATTCCCAAAGGAGGAGCGATTTTCTTCATGGCCCAAAACCACTTCATCTCATGTCCTAAAAAATTTTCATGATATTGGATATTGATATTGGGGACAGTCACCATTGTTTTATGTTTTGTGTGTTGTAATTTTTGTTCACAACATAATTTGATTTTTATACCCGTAATTATACCATACATTTTACTAAATAATGGTGGCTGTCCCCATTCTCATTCTCTCCCGCGTTTGAAATACGCGTACACCACGACGGAAAGTATTGCCGAAAAGAAACACCAAACGGAAGCGAAAGCAACCGTGTAAAAATAATATGCTACCGCAAAAGAGACTGATACCAAAACTCCGAGGATGTTAATAATCTTCCTGCTTGAGAAAAGCAGACTGCCGCATACCGTCAGAACATACAAACTCACCGCGGACGGGCCGTATGGTATGGAAAGAAAATAGACGATTGATTTATTCAGCACGTGCGAATAAAGCGGGTGAAAGAACAAAAAATAAAGAAAATATGAACCTATGACAATTCCGGCAATCTGAAATATCTCAAGTAATTTTTTTCGAGAAGCATCGGTTTCAAGAAGTCCCGCGGCAAGAGGAATGAAAACCGGCCACCAAACGTACGCAAAAAAAACGAATGCGTGAGAAAAAATCGAATTCCAAACCGGATTTGCAAAAGAGAACGAAAGCCACACGAATCCTTCTATTGTCTGCTGAATCCCAAACAATAGCGGAATGGACGCAAAAGGAATTTCCCTCTTCGTTTCCGTTTTACGCAAAGTTACAACCCCCGTCGCGGAAAGCGCGGTGCCGGCTATGAAACTCGCTGTTGCGGAGAAACACATGCTTTTATTATCTTACACTTTCAATTTCTGTTCAACGCTCTTTTCAACAGCGCCGCGTTCGTCGCGACGATGATGGATGACGTGAAAAAGCGCTCCATCGCCTCACAGTGAAGCTTGATACAAAAGACAGTAAAAAAAGCCGGGTTTGCCCCGGCATTTTTGTTGGCGTATCTCTTTTTTTTAGGCGTGAAAGAGTTTTCCGGGATTTGTAAAAAAATCCATCAGTTGCTCCGGGGTTTCAAAATACCAATCGGGATGCAGTGCGCGGATTTCTTCCGGGTCGCCGAGTCCCCAGCCGACGGCACCCGTCCATATGCCGGCGGCTTTCCCCGCAAGAATATCGGGAGTGTTGTCTCCGATGATAATGGCGTCATGGTGTTCAACCTGCAATTCGTTGAGAATGAAGAAAATTCCCTCCGGGTGCGGTTTAAGATACGTTGTCGACTCATGCCCGACAATGACATCAAAATAACTCGCAACTCCGACGAGTTCTTTCTTGATGCTTAATTCGGATGAGGAAGAAAGCACCGCATTTAGATATTTTTCAGAAATAATCGGAAGAAAATTTTTGACCCACGGAAAAAGCGCGACATGCGGATCGTAAATTTCATGAAAGAGCTTATCAATGGCGGGTTCGCAAACATACGGCTTCCCGTCAATTTTTTCCATGGCTCTGTGCCAATCGTGATTGAACCATTTCAAAAATGATTCAAGGTCGGTAAAATAATCATCCGGATTTTTTCCTTTCGCGCGTAGGATGGCTTGATAGGCAATGTGAAGTCCGATGGACGACGCACTGCGAAGGGTTCCGTCGAGATCCCAAATAATGACCCGTTTTAGTTTCTTGCGAAACTGCTCGGGTTTCTGAAGCGTTTGGCTGTCTGACATTTCCAACTCCTCTTGTGTTTGTTTGCGGCGAACTCTGTTCACAAACTATCACAAGAATGGGCACTCGGCAAATTTTGTATAATTTTTTGTATATTTTTTCACACTTTCAATCTCCTCTCCGCGACCTGCAAATGGAGGTGGCCTTATACATTAGTTTTGACCATCATGTTGTTCCATGGTATGCTACTTTTGGTATGTTAACCTGGAGATTGTTATGAAAGAGAACGAGATTTTGCCCATGGTAACTGCGGCAACTCTGCAATTAGACGCATTGCGCGCAGTACTCTATCAATGTAAAGAAAGTAAAGATGATAAAAATTTGAATGAACGCGCTTGCGTTCTTTACCAAGCTTTCCTCTCTTCTCTTTTGAACGTGGTAGGGATGTCGTCGGAAGAATTTCTCCAAATCCACGGTAATTTGAAGAAGTGGGAAGAAGATGGGATTGAAATTGCGCGCCATAAAAGCTACGTGAAAATGATCAACGAGGAACTCGGTAAGATTTGGGATAATCCGATTCCTCACCCCGAATGGACGGACGAGGCAATCGCAAAATATCTGATTCATGCTCTTCCCAGCTTAGGAGTGTTCTTGCATGAACTGAGCTTCCCATCGGAACGACGCGGGGGTATCAGAGTATGTTTTGCTAAAGAAGTTGCCTCGGGATTGAGTGAGGGTAAGAAATATCTTGAAAAATATAGATAACTCACAACGGTTTCTTCGGAAACCGTTTTTTAATCAACCACCCCGCGGCAGGGCCGCGGGGTATGACCGGACGTCGCGACCTTACGATTACTTGAAAACCAAGGTTTTCAAACTTTCCTATAACGACACGCGGCAGAGCCGCGTGGAATCAAGTTCAATAATCGCGTCAACGACGGATTTCTCCCCACCAAGATACGCGATGATAATATTTGCGTCAATGGTCATGGCCGTTGCAATATATTACTTCCACTCCTTTCGCACCGTTTGGAGATGTTTTTCAAGAGCTTTGCGTTTACTTTTCATTATGCCGGCGGCTTCAACAAGACTCTTTGGAAGGAGAGGCTGGAAAACACCCTGGGGTCGTCGGGTGTGTATCGTATTTTTTATTATCGTTACCATAAGCGCATACTACCACATTCAGCAAAAAAGGGAAAGGCTCAGACTTTTCACACCCTCAACTTCCCTTCCACCCTTTTCAACATCACCGCGTTCGTCGCGACGATGATGGACGAGGCGGACATGAGAAGCGCGGCGATTTCAGGGCGAAGGGACCAGCCGAGGGAAGTGTAAAAAACTCCGGCGGCGACGGGGATGGCGAGGATGTTGTAAATCGCCGCCCAGAAAAGATTTTGTTTCATTTTTTGTACGGTCGCTTTGGAAAGGCGAATTGCCGCAACGATGTCGTACGGGTCGGATTTCATAAGCACAATGCTTGCCGTTTCAATCGCCACGTCCGTCCCCGCGCCGATGGCGATGCCGATGTCAGATTGCGCGAGTGCGGGCGCGTCATTCACGCCGTCCCCCACCATCGCGACGAATTTCCCTTCGTCCTGTAATTTTTTCACGAAACTCGCTTTGTCTTCCGGTAAAACTTCCGCGAACACGCGGTCTATGCCGAGCTCCGCGCCGACGGCTTCCGCCGTGGTTTTATTATCGCCCGTTATCATCGCGGTTTCCAGCCCGAGCTTTTTTAATTCCGTTATCGTCTTTTTGGATGACTCGCGGACGGAATCGGAAATGCCGATGAGTCCGACGGCGGCATTATCAACCGCGATAACGCTCAAAGTTTTTCCGCCCGCCAGTAATTTTTCAATTTCCGCTTTTAGATTTTCAGTAGAAATGTCTTTGTCGCGAAACAACCGCTCCGTTCCAATGAGAATGTTTTTCCCATTAACCGCCCCCTCAAGCCCAAGTCCCGAAAGCGATGCAAAGTTTTGGACATCCGAGTCACTGATATCTCTTTTTTTCGCTTCGGCAAGTATCGCCGCCGAAAGGGGGTGATTGGATTTCGCTTCAACGCTTGCCGCGTATCGCAAAATATCTTCTTCCGACATGCCGTTCGCCGCGATAATATCCGTCACTTTCGGCTTCCCTTCCGTGAGCGTCCCCGTCTTATCAAGGACGATGGCGTTTATTTTGGACGCCCCCTCAAGCGTCGCGGCATCTTTGATGAGAATGTTATGCTTCGCGCCGAGTCCCGTCCCGACCGCGACCGCCGTCGGAGTGGCGAGTCCGAGCGCGTCGGGACATGCAATGACGACCGTTGCGATGGCGAAAGTGAGAGCGACGGTGAACGTCGCTCCCGCGAGAGCATACCATCCGAAAAACGCGAGAAGCCCGGAGCCGACCGCAAGCACCACGAGATACGCGGCGGCCTTGTCCGCGATGCGCTGTCCGGATGCTTTGGAATTTTGCGCCATTTCCACCATTTTAATAATGGAGGCAAGCACCGTATCCGCTCCAACTTTCGTCGCGCGGAACCGCACGGAACCGCTTTGATTGATGGAACCGCCGATGACTGCATCGCCGATTTTTTTTGAAACCGGGAGCGATTCGCCCGTCACCAGCGCTTCGTCAATCGCCGTTTCCCCTTCCGTCACTTCGCCGTCAACGGGAACCTTGTCGCCGGGTTTCAATATCACCATGTCGCCCACTACCACCTCCGCACTCGCAATCAAAATCTCTTTCACTATCCCTCCCTCTTGGCGCATCACTCGCGCCTGCGGAGGCACAAGGTCAAAGAGCGCACGAAGAGAATCCGACGTCCCGCGCCGTGATTTCATTTCCATCCAGTGCCCAAAAAGCACGAATGTAACGAGCATCGCCGCCGCTTCATAAAACACTTCCCCGCCCCCCACAAAAGCAAGCGCGATACTTCCGAGATACGCCGCCAAAACCCCCGTCGCGATAAGCACCGCCATGTTGAGTTTCCGCGCCTTCAACGAATAGTACGTTCCCGTAATAAAAATAGACCCCGTCCAAAACACAATCGGCGTCGTCAAAAGAAACAAAAGCGAATTTTTCGAAATCGGAGACCACAACGAAACGCCGAAAAGCATTTCCCCCATCGGCGAGTACAAAACGATAGGAACAGTAAGCGCGAAAGAAACAAAAAACCGCCGCCGCATATCCGCCTCCATTTCTTTCGCCATGGACGGGTCAGTCATCGCCCGCTCATGATCCATGCCAGTCATCTTTTTCATATCATGCCCGCCGTGCGAATGCTCCTTTCCCGCAGAGTGAACGTGATGATGATTCGCGTGGTTCATATGGTGTTCCATGTAAAATTTTTATTTCCTTCTCAACAACGCAATATTATTGGACGATATTTTTTCAAGTCGTTTAACCGTTTCTCTTTCAAAAAAACCGATGAAATTAAACTTGCCATTTTTTTCAACCAATAATTTGAATTCTTCCGGAGCAATGATTTTTAATTCATCTTCATCAAAGAGTTCAATCTTACTTCCATTATCATCAACCTCAATCTTAATTGTTTGTTTTACTGTTTGTGATAAAAGATTTTTTGGGATTAACAGATAGGTTGTTTTTATTTTTATCTTACCTTTGCGCATCGTCCAAACTTGCGGCTTCCAAAATTTTGGATCCGCCCAATTGATATGCAGGTTTTCAATCAGGTACAATCCGCCCGAATTTAAGCAATTTGCCACAGAATCCAGATGTGAAAGGAATAGGTCGTTATTTTTGGTATACACAATCGAACCCATCATAATGTAAGCAAAGTCAACCTTTTGTTTCAGCTTAAACTTATTCATGTCAGCTTTCACTGTTTCTATCTCCAATCCTTCTTCTAGAGATTTGTGTTTTAAATAATCAAGCATTTTATCGCTCGCATCCAACCCGATTGAACTGTATCCGCGTTTAGCCATCTCTCTCAACTGCAGTGCGATACCGCACCCCAAATCCAACACTGTATGCACTTTTAACTTGCCATATTTTTTTACAAATTGTTCAAACAATTTGCCCTGTTTTTTTGGGTCAATAAAACTAAAGGCAATTTCATAATATTTAGCTTGATTGTATATTTGTGATTTCATAGTAAAGAAGAAGTTTGTTTTCCGTTGTCTTTACCCGCCCACCATTTTTGTTTGTTCAAATTCTTTCAGCGCCAAAAGGTCTTTTTCTTTCCATCGTCCGCACTTCCCCATTTTGTGCGGTTTGCAGAGAGCACAGCTGTGTTTTTTCTTCTTGAGTCTTTTGCACATGTTAATAAACTTCGTCGTGTGTGCCGATATTCAAGTATATAATGTCGCCGTCGTCAAGAAACAAAAACTTTACGCGAATTTTATTATCCACCCAGTACGCCCAATGGTTTCTGTCTTTTCCGTGAAGTTTGTGAGTTTTTAGACGTGGGTCAAACGGATGGGCAAGAAAAATTTTCTCCTTTTCTTCGGCAAGGGTTTGGATTTTTCGCGGAAGCTTGGAGGCGTGCTTAAGAAACTTTTCGCTATAATGTATTTTTCTTTCGTTTCCGCGTTCCATATTCTCGCATAGCTTCTTTTAAAGAAAAGGCTTTAATCATCTTCCCTTCTCGATATTCCCGAAGCCCTTCTTCTACCAATCGGTCGGCTTCCAGAGCTTTTTTACCCGTAAGATACACGGTCGGAACGTTTTGCATTTGCAGTTTCCGGTATTCGTCAATATCCAAAAGCACCACACCCTTACGAAGCGCACGGTCGGAAACTTGAATGGTTGTTTGAGTGAGAGTTTGCATAAACACATTATGCACGATTTTTAGCCAAATGAAAAGACTTGACCAAAACTCTTGTAAAGCTTTTCGGTTCAAAAATATCCAAGCTCCAATTTTCTTCATCAATGCCCCGCATGGTCATCCGCGCCGCCACAGCCATCGGAGAGGTTCCAGACTTCAACAATTTGCTCGCCGGTGAAATTATATTTTTGGATGAGAAGTTTCCCAAGACCGCCATAGACGTACCACCGCCAACACTTACAGCAACATGGACCTTTTTCCATTGAATGTTCCATCGCAAAGTCGTACGCCTTTTGCTGTTCGGGGGTAAGCTCCGCATCGTAATAGCCTTTCAGTTTTTTCGCGAGCCCCGCGTCAATGTCGTACGGATCCGGCGGAATTTCCGAAATGTTTTTGTATTTTTCCAGATATTTTTTCAGGCCGCCGACTTGCTCAACGTAGCGGTGCTTATCCATCGGAGAACAGCACGAACCCTGAATGCGTTCCGTATCCGGCATGCCGTCAATAGAATCGGAAAACGCGCCGGAGCACGACGAGTTTCCATTCTTGCTGAGCGTGTCGAATTTGTCCGCATACGCGCCACCGCCCCCGAAGAGTGCCGCTCCTTTTTTAGCGAATGAAAAATACCCAGCGCCGCCTATAAAAAGCAGTGCGACAATGACTGAAAGTATGGTATCCTTTTGCATGATGTTTGTTACTTCAACGGCATCACCCACAAAAATTTCCGTACTTTTAAACGGCATAAAGTCGCCAATTACATCGAAAAATCGCACTTGTCTTTGAACGAATTGGTGGAAAAAGTTACTGACCTTTCCACATTAGGTTAATAGGTAAAATTTTGTTATTTTTCCGGAGTATGACGCCATGGAGCCGAAAAAGGCATAAGCTGTACTGGCAGTACAGTGAAATGGCTTTTTCGGTGAATGGCAAGTACTCGGGGAAAATAGCAGATTTTTCCTTAACCTAATATGGAAAGGTCAGTAAGTCCTATTAAATCGCCATGAAGCTTGCCGTACCCGAATCGGACACGGTTGTTTCATCGCCCTTCAACAAGGCATCGTTCGTATCGTTAAAGATACCATCGCCGTTGTCCGTATACAGCATCGCCAAAAGCAAGTCGCCCGGCGCGACGCTTTCGCTCAAGCTAATCCATCGGTTGGAATAGAGTCCCGGCGAAAGCACTTTTGATATGCCGATAATTTCCCCCGGTTTCCCTTTTTCTTCTCTGCGGATAACCGCAAAGCTGTTTTCTTTCACCGCGAAAGACAGTATGAGTGCCTTGTCTGTTATACTCTGGTCAATAACCTTTATGTGCGCCCGGCCGTCGTAAGCCGCCGGAGCGGCGCTTGGCGCCTTTCGCGATACCGTAATTTTTCCGAGGCTCGGTTCTTCCGGCGCGATGGCGGCGATAAGCATCATGGTAAGAACGAAAAGTCCCACAACGACGATAACCGTTACCGTATAATCTTTTTTCTTCATGTAAAAAATAAATGAGTGGATAAAAGCGGAAACGCGCTTCCGCTGATTCATTTCATTATACCGCAAACATTCAAGAAAGAGGTAGTGGAAAACTGTTTGCGGGTTTATTTCTTAACCACGACATTCGTCGGACTGCCGATCTTGTATGCTTCCATGTTTCCGATGGACGTATCAAGGATGCGCGTGATCGCCTCGCGGGTGTTGAACGCGTTGTGCGGAGTGATGATGACGCGCGGATGGTTGATGAGATAATGATTTGCAAGCAATACGCGGAGTTCTTCCGCTTTTGGGTGCTCCTGCATAAGGAGCGCCACTTCATCGCCGGTGTATTCTTCTTCTTCCAATACGTCGAGTCCCGCTCCGGCGAGGATGCCTTTCTCAAGCCCCCACACGAGGGCGTCCGTTTCCACAAGCCCTCCACGTGCGGTGTTGATGACATACGCGCCGTGCTTTATCTTCCCCACATTCTCTTTGTTAATCATGTGGTGCGTGTGCGGATTGTACGGAGCATGAAGCGTGATGATGTCGGACTCTGCGAGAAGATCGTCAAAGGTGGCGTACGAGAAGCCGAGCTTCGCGGATTGTTCTTCGTTGCGAAAAACATCAAATGCGATGACATTCATGCCGAATCCTTTGGCAATGGCAATGCTGTTCAAGCCGATATGCCCCGTGCCGACGACGCCGATGGTCTTGCCTTTGAGATCAAAACCCGTTAAGCCTTCTTTGGAAAACGAACCCGTGTCTTCAATTCTTTTATACGAATCATAAATTTTCCGCGAGAGCGCGAGGAGAAGAGCGAAAGCGAACTCGGCAACGGTGTTCTCGCCGTATGTCGGCACGTTTGAAACTTTAATCTCCCTCTTCTCCGCTTCGGCAAGGTCAATGTTGTCAAAACCCGTCGAACGCGCGGCGATAAATTTGAGCTTCGGGAAACGATCCATCTCCGCCGCGCCCACGTGCGAATTCACGAATACGGCGAGCATCTCGGCATCGTCGTTTCGGTAATCGGCATGGTTCTGCACCGTGCCTTGCAAAAACTCAATCTCAAGTCCCGACATCTTACCGGCGACGTATTCCTTCTCCCATTCTTCGTTGTAAAAATAGACAAGTTTCATAGATAAAATAATTATGAAGTTCTGGTAATGCCTTCATTATACCTTAATGATTACAGTTGACAAAGAGGTAAACTTTATGCTTACATAGCCATAGCGTCAACTCATTGACAGCACAAAATAACAGGAGAAAACACCATGACGAAAACAAGCCCACACAAAGAATGCCGCGAAGAACTTTTGCGCCGAATGGAACAAGGGAGCATTGCGCTCATCGCAAGCGCTCCGACACACACCAGAAACAAGGACGTGGAATATCCTTACCGGCAAGACAGCGATTTCTACCGCCTCACCGGTTTTAACGAACCGAACGCTGTGGCGGTCTTCATCCTGAATCGCAAGGGGGGGAAATTTATTCTCTTTTGCGAAAAATATGATCCGGAGAAAAAAGTTTGGACAGGAGAAAACGCCGGACTCGAAGGCGCCATAGAAACGTACGGCGCCGATAAGTCTTTCCCGATTGACGAACTTAAAGAACGACTCCCTGATCTTCTCGAAAACCGCAAACGGGTGTATTACCCTTTTGGCACCGAACTTCGCGAAAAAATTACTGCGGCGGTACTTAATCTTCGAGAAAAAGTACGTGAGGGTGTAGTCGCGCCGTTTGCATTCACCGAGATCGGAACCATTCTCCATAAAATGAGGATGATTAAAACGCCGACCGAACTTTCGCACGTGCGCCACGCTATTGAGGTATCGGCGGTCGCGCATATCCGCGCTATGAAATTCTGCAAACCTGGGCAGTATGAGTACGAAGTCGAAGCGGAAATTATTCACGAAATGACCCGAAATGGCCTGCGAAACGTCGCTTACCCGAGTGTTGTCGGCGGCGGAAAAAACGCTTGCATTTTGCACTACACGGACAACTGCGACAAACTCAAGAACGGAGATCTGCTTCTTGTTGATGCCGGAGCGGAATGCGAACATTGCGCCGCGGATATCACACGGACATATCCCGTAAACGGAAAATTCACGGAGCCGCAAGCACAGCTCTATCAGCTCGTGCTTTATACCCAGCTCGCTATCATCGCTCTCATACGCCCGGGAACTTCGTGGGGTCTTCTGCTTAATACGGCTGTCCTCCTTATAACGGAGGGGCTGGTCAGGCTCGGACTGCTCGAAGGTGATGTTGACGAACTAATTGAGAGGAAGGCATATAAAGCATTCTACATGCACAGAATCGGCCATCATCTCGGCATGGATGTCCACGACGTCGGCGACTACAAAGTAAACGGCGAATGGCGGGAGCTTGAAGCGGGAATGGTGCTAACCGTCGAACCGGGAATTTATGTACAGCCCGACAACATGGACGTGGAAGAAAAATGGCGCGGCATCGGCATCCGCATTGAGGACGACATTCTCGTCACCAAAGACGGGTGCGAAGTCCTTTCCGCCGCCGTACCGAAAGAAATTGATGAAATTGAAAACTTAATGAGAGGGGGGTAGATGTATGGCTTTTAAACAACTGATTTTACCGGAGACGCTTTCAAAGGAGCGCGTTGTGGTGGTCATCTACCGCCCGCAAGAAGGAAAAATGGGGAGTTTCATAGTCCAAATGAAGGATGATACATACTACCCCGAATTTCGCAAAAAATACGCATTTTTCGGAACGCAAGTACACGAGGGGGAAAAGCTTGAGAAAGCCATCTCTCGGCGTTTGAAAAAAGAAATTCCCGATGCGGCAGACGAAATTGTGGAGAAAATGTATCTTTGGAAAGGCCTTCGCCTTTCATGGCAGCAGGTGCCGGGAGAGTATTTTTGCCACGTCTTTCTTGCAAGAATAGATGATTACAAGGAATGGGAGGACTTGTGGTGGGAGAAGATTCACGGCAAAGGAACGAAACAAGGAATTCCCTACAGAAAAACGCGGGAAGAAGTGGAACGCATGTCGCAGATTAACGATGACTTTATGGCAGGTCTCGGACAAGTTGCCGCATTATTTTTGCAAGAATTCGATGCCGGCCGCATTTAGAAATAAAAAGAGGAAATAATCCTGCACCGCCGCCCTGATTCACATCGGAGCGGCTTTTTTATGGCGAATGGACAAAACAACCTATTTATGATAGTTTGATGAAGGTTACAAAGAATTGTAAAAAGAACTTTGAAATTTACTTTCCTCCACCAGCCAAAAGGATGTCGAAATGAACACAAGCTCTAAAACCCAATTGGGTGCCAAAATTAAAAAAACAAGGACGCCTACGATAAAAAAACAACCGGGCAAAACACTTGCAATAAAAACGTCTCCGGGAGGAAACCTGTTCGTTCTGGATACTAATGTTTTAATGCATGATCCGACTTCCATATTTCGTTTCAAGGAACATGATATTTTTATCCCAATGATTGTGCTTGAAGAATTGGATCATTCGAAAAAAGGAGTAACCGAAGTTGCGCGTAATGTACGGCAGGTTAGCCGGTTTTTGGATGAATTGATTCGCGACGCCAATGAGCAAACGATCAATGACGGCTTGCCGTTATCGCGAATAGAATACGCCGCAAATGCCAAAGCCGGTGAATGGGGCGGAAGATTGTATTTTCAGACCCGGACAATGACGGCGCTTTTGCCGGAAAGCATGCCGGGACATCTCCCCGATAACTCGATACTCTGCGTTGTTCTGGCCCTGACCAAGCAATTGCCAGATGTTAACGTCATATTGGTATCGAAAGATATTAATATGCGCATTAAGGCGGCTACGCTGGAGTTGCCCGCCGAAGATTATCACAACGATCAGGTATTGGAAGATATCGACCTGTTGTACGGTGGAGCGACTTCGCTCGCGGATGATTTTTGGGATTTGTATGGAAGTAAAATGGAATCCTGGCAGGAAAAGGGGAGGACATTTTACCGTCTGGAAGATCCTTTGGTTTCGGAGTGGTACCCGAATCAATATCTCTATATGGAAAATGATTTAAACTTCGAGGCCATCGTCAGACAACGGGAGAAAAACTCTGCGGTCTTGGAATTGGCGAAGGATTATCGCGGCAAACACAATAATGTGTGGGGAATTACCGCGAAAAACCGCGAGCAGAACTTTGCTCTCAATATCCTGCTTGATCCGGAAATCGATTTTGTTACGATTTTAGGCACCGCCGGAACGGGCAAAACATTGCTGACTTTGGCGGCCGGCCTTTCCTTAATTTTGGACCAAAAACTTTATCATGAAATTATTATGACGAGGGAAACCGTTCCGATAGGCGAAGACATCGGCTTTTTACCGGGTACCGAGGAAGAAAAAATGGCTCCATGGATGGGAGCTTTGACCGATAATCTGGAATTGTTGAGCAATCGCGGCGGACGAAACGAATGGGAGCAGGGCGCCACCATTAATCTGTTGATGAATCGGGTAAAAATCAGATCGCTCAACTTTATGCGGGGACGCACCTTTCTTAATCGGTATTTGATTATCGACGAAGCGCAAAATCTCACATCCAAGCAGCTCAAAACTCTGATTACGCGTGCAGGTCCCGGGACGAAGATCATTTGTATCGGTAACCTTTCGCAGATAGATACCCCTTATTTAACCGCGACTACATCAGGTTTAACCTATGTTGTGGACCGATTTAAAAACTGGCGGCATGGCGCGCACATTACTCTGCGGAGGGGGGAACGTTCGCGTTTGGCGGATTTTGCTTCGGATACGCTATAACCAACCGTTCCAAACCGCTTGGGGACTCAACCCCCAAGCGGTTTTTTTATACCATCATCATTTCTTTTTCAATTTCCACCAGCCGTTCATACTTCGCCGCGCGCTCCGGTTGCGTGTGGGCGCCGGCCTTGATGCCGTACGCACCGACGCCGACGGCAAGGTCTGCGATAAAAGAGTCAAGCGTCTCTCCCGAGCGGTGCGATACGATAATTTTCCAACCATGCCGGCGGGCTTCTTCAATAGCCTCATATGCTTCCGTCATGGTGCCGATCTGGTTGGGTTTGATGATGACCGCATTGGCAAGTTTTTGTTCCCCGCACATTCGTATAAGCGTCGGATTCGTTACCGTCAGGTCATCCCCCGCAATAAGCGTACTGTCGCCGAACCACTGCACCGCTTCCTGAAATCCCATGAAATCATCTTCATTGAACGGATCCTCGATGCTTTTCACTTTGAACTTTTCTATAAGCGACTGGTACAGCAAAAGAAGCTCGCCGCGTCCGAGACGTTTTCCCAAGACCTCATATTTCCCGTTTTTGTAAAATTCCGACGCGGCGGCATCAATGGCAAGAAAGGTTTTCTTTTCGCCTTTGCAAGCGCTTCGCAATATCTCAAACGGTTTTTCAAGAACGTCATAATGCGCCGCGAATCCGCCTTCATCTCCCATGTAATACTCCGCTCCATCGGCAAGAAGCCGCGCCCGAACTTTTTCAAAAATCGCCTTCGCCTTTTCGTAAGAAGCGGCGAGCGTTTCCCCTCCGACGACGATAATATACTCCTGAAACGGCAAACAAAAATCGGCATGCACGCCGCCGTTTAGAGTATTCATATACAAAAGCGGTTTCGCCGGAGCCGTTTTGGTTTTTAAGGAAATGAGTTTCCAGAGAGGAACTTTTTTCATTTTCGCCTCAAGACGCGTCATCGCCATGGATACGCCGAGCATGGCGTTCGCGCCGAGCTTGGTCTTGTTCCGAGTCAAATCAAGCCGAAACATAATCTGATCAATCGCATCGGCATCAACATCCGCGCCGAGTATTTTCGGAGCGATGATTTTTCCAACATTCCGAATCGCGTCCGCCACGCCTCCGTCGGCATCGCGCAAAGCGAAAGCCTCCTTTGAGCCGGTGCTTTTCCCCGATGGCACGCTCGCTGTCGCCGTGACGACGGAGAGTTCGCCCGCTGAAATCTCCACCTCAATGGCGGCCATCCCGCGCGAATCAAGAATCTGCCGCGCGGCGCACTTTGTGATTTTTGGAGAATGAATTGACATAATTTCAGTATATCACAAGAAGCTTTTCCGATGAACCTCCAAAACGCCATATTTTGAAATTGCCTCATAGTGCGCCGCCGTTCCGTACCCTCTATGTTTTTCAAATCCATACTCCGGATATTTTTTTGAAAGAGCGACCATCTTCCTGTCCCGCAAAACTTTCGCCGCGATGGATGCGAGCGCGATGACCGGCTCTTTTTCATCGCCCTTGATGATGGTTTTCTGATATGCATATTCTTCCGGCGCGCGAAGTCCGCCATCAAGAAGCACGAGCGTTTGCGCTGGTGGGCAATTCGATTTTTTAAGAGATGCCGCAAGTGCATGGCGGACGGCGAAAGAAAGACCGCGCTTATCTATCATGCCCGCGCTTGCGAACGAAACGGCAAAAGAAAACTTTTTTTCTTTTTTTTCTTTGCGTATTTTCGCAAACCATTCTTCCCGCTTCTTTTCAGTAAGCTGTTTTGAATCTTTTACACCCGCGGAAAATTTCTTAAAATCATGGAGAAAATCCGCGCACACAGAGAAAGCGCCCACGGCAACCGGCCCCGCAAGCGGCCCGCGCCCGGCTTCATCAATGCCGACGATGTAGCGGATGTTTTTTGGCGTTTTCATCTCTTTCATTATACATAAAAAGCTCCCGCCGACCGAAGGCCGTGCGGGAGCAAAAACAAAAGAAACTAGCAGTAGGACCCTCTTATCCCGAATCGCCAACATGGACCGAATTGCGTATCCATATGCATTTCATACTCCTGTCTACTGCTATATCTTCTTTGCGGTACATAATACACCGGTGGAGGGGGTGGTATTTGGTAATAGTACACCGGAGGGGGTGGTGGTGATGCATAATACACCACCGGCGGTGGTTGGTAATACCTCGCCCCCCCGCCAAAAACCATGTTTGCGGCGGCACTGCCCGCAAACGATGCCCAAAAATTATTCCCACCGTGTGCGCCTGCCGCACCGGAAAACAGGATCAGCAAAACTACTGCCATTTTTTGTAATGTTTTCATTTTAGACCTCCAAAGTCTGTGATTGCGTGATTGATTGAAAATTTCAAGGTTTTTACCTAAATTCCATTATACTACCATGCCAGTTACTTGTCAAGTACCCCGAGGCTGTCCGGGAAGGTATAATACTACCCATGCCAGAGAGAAAAAAATTTGTTCATCTTCATACCCACACCCACTATTCCCTTTTGGACGGACTGTCAAAGATTGAAGACCTTATCGCTATCGCCAAAAAAGACGGGATGCCCGCTATCGCCATCACCGACCACGGCAATATGTACGGCGCGATTGAGTTTTACAAAAAATGCAAAGCGGCGGGCGTGAAGCCTATCATTGGCGTCGAAGCCTACATCGCGAACCGCACCCGTTTCGATAAAGAACCGAATATAGACAACAAGCGCTACCACCTGATTCTGCTTGCGAAAAATCTCACGGGATACAAAAACCTCGTTAAGATGGTAACCCTCTCGCACACCGAAGGCCAGTACTATAAACCGCGCATGGACAAAGACTTGCTGCGGCAATACTCCGAAGGCATCATCTGTCTTTCCGGATGTTTCGGCGGGGAACTCGCCCGCGCGATACGGAGCAAAGACCGCGAAAGAGCCGTCGCCGTCATCCGCGAGCATCAGGATATCTTCGGCGCGGAAAATTACTTTCTTGAAATTCAGAACCGCCCGAACATCGAGGGGCATGACGATTTTGAAAAAGAAGTCATGCGCTTGGGGCGAGAACTTGATATTCCGATCGTCGCCACCGGAGATTCCCATCGCACGCGCGAAGACGACAAAAAAGCGCACGTAACGCTTCTTGCGGTGCAGGGAGAAAACGAAACGAAAAGCCTGCAGGAAACTTTCGCCGCGGATGATTACTCGTTCATCACGACCGCACAAGCATATGAATACTTCAAAGACATTCCCGAAGCGGTGGAAAATTCTTTGCACATCGCGGACATGTGCGATATTGAACTCACCCTTGGAAAATTCGTTTTCCCTGAATTTCCGCTTCCGAAAAATGAAACGCCGGATGATCGGCTCCGCGCACTTGCTCTGGAGGGACTGCGGCGGCGCGGACTTGAAGGAGACGGCGCGGCGCAAGAACGCCTTGAGTACGAGCTTGGCATCATCAAGGGCAAAGGGTATGCGGCGTACTTTCTCGTCGTGGAAGACCTCGTTCGCTTCGCCCGAGAAAATTCCATTCTGACGAATATCAGAGGGTCGGTCGCGGGTTCAATGGCAACCTACCTCCTCGGCATTACGAAAATCAATCCGCTTGAATACCACATTCCCTTTGAACGGTTTTTGAATCCCGAACGCCCTTCCGCGCCCGATATTGACATGGACTTCGCGGATAATCGCCGTGATGAAGTGATTGAGTATGCGCGGCAAAAATATGGCAGTGATCATGTGGCGCAGATTGGTACGTTCGGCACCATGATGGCCCGCGGTTCTGTCCGCGACGTCGCGCGCGCCCTCGGATTTCCGTATGCGACCGGTGATCGTCTTTCCCGAATGATCCCGATGGGAAGCCAGGGGTTTCCCATGACGATTGATCACGCCATGGAACTCACCCCGGAACTTGAGGATGCTTACAAAAAAGAAGCCGAAACGAAAGAGATTATTGATATCGCCAAAAAACTTGAAGGGTGCGTCCGCCACATCAGCGTCCACGCGGCCGGTGTCGTCATCTCTCCCACCCCGCTTCCAGAATGGACGCCGATACAATTTGACCCCAAAGGCGGGAAGCTCATCACGCAGTACGATATGTACTCTGTCGGCGAGGACGGCGTCGGCCTTACGAAATTCGACTTCCTCGGCATCCGAAACCTCGCCATCCTCGCGGAAGCGGTGAGTTTGGTGGAAAAATATCACGAAATACGGGTGGACATAGACAACATTCCCTTGGGGGACAAAAAAACTTTTGCCATGCTCGCGCGAGGCGAAACCGAAGGGTTGTTTCAGTTGAACGGAGACGGAATGACGAAGTGGCTCATGGAACTCCGCCCGACGACGATTCATGACATCAATGCGATGGTTGCGCTCTACCGTCCCGGACCGATGCAGTTCATTCCCGACTACATCAAACGCAAACACAACCCGCGCCTCATCACGTATATGGATCCGGCGTTGGAAAATATTCTCAAACAAACGTACGGCATTCTCGTCTACCAGGACGACCTTCTTATCATGGCGCACGATCTCGCGGGGTATTCGTGGGGCGAAGTGGACAAATTCAGAAAAGCGGTCGGGAAAAAGATTCCCGCCGAAATGGAAGCGCAAAAAGAAAAATTCATCAAAGGATGCGTAACGCACTCAGGGTGGTCTCTTGAAAAAGCAAAATCAATTTGGGAATGGATAGAACCGTTCGCCGCGTATGGCTTCAATAAAGCGCATAGCGCCAGTTACGGCTTCATGGCATACCAGACGGCCTATATGAAAGCAAATTTTCCTTCCGAGTACATGGCGGCCATCCTCACCGCGGAATCCGGCGATGTGGAAAAGGTTTCGGAAATCATCTCCGAATGCAAGCGCATGCAAATTCCCGTGCTTCCGCCGGACGTGAACGAAAGCCTGGGAGATTTTGCGATTATTAAAGGAATCAGGAATCAGGAATCAGGAATGAGGAATGACGACGACAAAACGATTGTAGATAAAATCAGGTTTGGATTGCATTCCGTGAAAAATCTCGGGAATGAAATTGCGGACGCCGTCATTGCCGAGCGGGTAACAAACGGGCGGTATAAAAGTTATTCTGATTTTCTTGAACGCGTACAGCATAAGAATCTCAACAAAAAATCTCTCGAATCACTCATCAAATGCGGAGCCATGGACGCGTTCGGCGAACGCGGAGTTATGCTTTTCAACATGGAAGAGTCTCTCGCTTACAACAGGGAACATAAACAAACGAATGCCATGCAAACTTCCCTCTTCGGACTTCTGGAAAGCTCTTCGTCCGTCCCGGCGCTCCGCTTGAAAGACGCGCCGCCCTCGACGCAGAAAGAAAAGCTCGCGTGGGAAAAAGAACTCCTCGGTCTCTACATTTCCGGACACCCGCTTGATAAACACAAAGACAAACTCGACCGACGCGAGTGGAATAACAAGCGCATCAAAGAAGAAGCCAAAGACGGCATGAACGTTACCATCGTCGGCATCGTGGAAGAATTACGCGACCTCTTCACCAAGAAAAATGAACGCATGGCATTTCTCAAGCTCGCAGATTACCACGACTCCATTGAAGTGGTGATCTTCCCCCGCACCTTCGAAGCCCACAAAGAATGCCTCGCCCTCGAAAAATGCCTCGCCATAAAAGGCAAATTTTCGACGAGAAACGGCGACGCGAGCGTGATTGCGGATGCGATGAAAGTGCTTGACTAAAATATATGAAAACGTTCCGCTTTACCCTTCCCGCATTTTTGCTTTCACTTTCTCGACAATGCTTGCAATATCCCAATCGGCCTTGACGAGGTAATCACTCACGCCTCGCTCGGCCACTTTGGCGATTTTTTCGGTATCGGAAAGATTGGTAAGCATGATGACCCTCGCTGTTTTCCCCCACTCGTCCTCGCGAAGTTTTTCAAGCATGGAGATACCGTCCATTTTCGGCATGACGACATCAAGGAGGATGAGGTCGGGATGTTCCGCGCCGGCAACAGAAAGACCCTGCACCCCGTCTTCCGCCTCAAAAACCGTAAATCCTTCCGCTTTAAGATTATCGACGATAACGCGCCGAAGGACTTTGTCGTCCTCCACCACCAATACTTTTTTAGTAACGCTGTCTTGCATCATAGTATTTGTAATTGTACACCAGACCGCATACTACGACAAGTCTTTTGCCCCTTGAAGCGGCTTCATGCCGGAAAGCGGTATTTCAACGAAAAATGCGGTTCCTTTGTTCTCTTCGGAAACAAACCACGTTCTTCCTCCTCCCCGTTCCACGATAGATTTAATAATATAGAGGCCGAGACCCGTCCCCTCGGACTCTATGACGCGCGCATTATCGGCGCGGAAAAGTTTTGTGAATATCTTATCCTGCACGGCAACCGGAATACCGACTCCTGTATCGGAAACCTTGACAAGCATGTTCGCGCCGTCTTTTGTAATTGAAATCGCGACGCTCCCGCCTTTCGGCGTATACTTCATGGCATTTGAAAGCAGATTTTGAATGATGATCCTCATAAGCTTAGGGTCAACGTCAACTTTCGGCAGACCTTTTTCGTAAAAACTCTCAACATGAAGATTTGATTCCTGTATTTTTACAAAAAGCTCTTTCAAAACGCTTTCAGCTATTTCTTTGATGTCGGTCGGTACCGGCTCAATGGCGAATGTCCCCATATCAATGCGCGAAACATTGAGAAGCGCGTTAACGAGGTCTATCATCCGGCGATTGCTGTTATATATTTCGCTCAAATAATCTTTTTGGCTCGCATTCAAAGCGCCAAGCTTTTCGGAATCAAGCATTTCCGAATACCATCGTATGGCGGAAAGCGGCGTCCGGAGTTGGTGGGAAGCGAGCGACACGAATTCCGTCTTGCTTTTATCAATCTCTTTTTCTTTCGTGATGTCGCGAAAAACGACGATCGCTCCGATGATGCGCCCGTCGAGCATTATTGGCGCGGACGTAACCGCCACCGGAAACTTTTCTCCGCCGGCGCGGAAATAATACGAAACCGTGGTTACTCGCGACCCGCGCAAAAGCGTTTGAAGCACCGGCCTCTCGTCAAGCGGAATCATCACTTCTTTCTCGTTCTGTTCAAGCGGAACAACATCGGTAAAAAACTTTCCGACCGAATCTTCGCTCTCCCGTCCGAGCATTTTCCCCGCCTGAGGATTCATAACGAGAATTTCTCCGTCTTTGTTCGTCGCAATCATGCCGTCTCCGATGCTCGTCAAAAGCGCTTCGTATTTCACTTTTTCCTGCCTGACTATTTCATTCGCTTTTTCCAATTCCCACGTCTTGCCCTGCAGAACGCTCTCAACGTCTTTCATGCGCGACACATCCGTTGTTGAACCGGCTATGCGCGTTACTTTTCCGTCTTTGCCCCACACGGCATGGCCGCGGTCAAGCACCCACTTATATTCGCCGCTTATCGTTTTCATGCGGTGCTCTGATCGAAACACGGCGTTTCTTTTCTGAAAATGGAGCTCAAGCGCCTGCGTCACCAAAGCGGTATCTTCCGGATGAATAAGAGAAAACCAAACATTCGGATCATCTGATAATCCTGTTTTTTTATACCCGAACATCTCCAGCCACGCGGGTGAAAAATATATGGCATTCTTCGCGATGTCCCAGTCCCACATGCCGTCATTCACTCCGTCAACGGCCAATGAAAACATTTGATTCTCGTATTGAAGAGCGCGGGATGTTTTCAAAATAGAAGTATGCGAAAACACTAAAAAGAAGATCAAAAAAAACGCCGCGAGAGAAACGATTCCTCCCGCGACCAATATGACATAAGGAAGAATCTGGGAAGCATTTTCCAACGATGAAGCGAGAAAAGCGGCGTATCGCCATGCCGAGAACACCCCGAAGAAGAGAAGCGCCAATACGGCAAACGGAAGAACTTTCCAGAGAAAGGAAAGGGGCGCATTCGCCGCTTCCGCCGCCCTGTCCGCAAGCGCGTTTCGCGGCGCGCCTGCCTGCAATACTTCTTGATTTTTGTTGAACAAATCCATACCCTTTTATTATACCAAATGAAAAAGAAGTTTCTTCTTGCACTGAGGATAAGTCGGACGGAGCCGGAAAGTTGAAAGTTGAAAGTAAAAAGTTAAAAGTCCGCCAATAAAATAACCGCCCTTGCGAGGCGGTTACAGGCAACTTCAATCTTTTGCAATCAATTTTTTTCCGGACAAAGCGATGAGTCCATGCGCGCTCGGACCAAGACGGAGCCGTCAACGACTTTTGCCTCAATGACCACCTTCTCTCCATAATATTTCAATGGTTTTTTCCATCCGCATCCTTCTCTAATCATTGCGATGATGCCCGCTGCGGCTTCCATTCTCGCACGCTTAACATCGCCATTTGCAACAGATACGGCAATCGCCTTATTGTGTAACGGAAAAATAATTTCTTTCTTGATTTCCACTACGGGTGCCGGCGCTTCTTTTCGTACCTCTTTAGCAGCGACTGGCGGATTTGATGCGCAACCTGTCACAAAAAACGGCAGTGTGGCCAAAATTAAAAACAAAAAATTACAATAACTGTGTTTCATGAGTCTCTCCTCTTTGTCAATTCAGCTTTTATAAAGCTATCGTATACTACACATGATGTCAAATTTTCTGAAGTTGACAATAATAAAGAATTCAGGTAGCGTTGAATCAGTTAATCATTTCAATGAAGGAGGTTCCCTATGGAAACCACATTGCCTACCGAGGGAAAGTTTCTCTCAAGTTACAAAGAAGTGTCCCGCACTTTTACATACGGAATATACGCGACACTGCCCTTATTCATCATTTACCAAGTAGTCACGTATCTCATCGGAATCGTTTCTGTAACCTACGGAAAAAAACAGCAAATGGTGAGTGCTGCTGAAAAATTATTAGAACAAATACCGACGCTGTTTGGCAGATTGCCACAAGAAACCGTTCCTGTTCTTCTTGTCGCCGGCACAGTGGCTCTGCTGTATTATGAAAGAAAAAAACTTGGCTTTATCCATCTGCGAATATCTTTTTTCTTGCGCACACTGGCAGAATCAGCATATTTCGGGCTTTTCATCGGATACTGTGCGGCACTCCTCGCCGCCTCAGCAATCTTTTTTCTCTCCGGCACGTTCCCGCCCATTATATCTCCCGCGGTACATGGAACGCTCCCGAGCGTCCTTCAAAGAACCGGTTTCGGTTTTTATGAAGAGATACTCTATCGTGTGGTTTTACTGGGCGGCTTACTTGCGTTTTGCCGAGTTTTGCGGATACCGGGAATGATTGCCCGTATCACGGCCGTGACTATCGTATCCATAATTTTTTCTGGCGTACATTTTATGGGGCCGATGGCGTATCCTTTGACGATCGAGTCATTTTTATATCTCGGTTATTTAGGGGTGCTATTTAGCGCCATCTATCTCTGGCGCGGTTTTGCGACCGTTGCATGGAGTCACGCGCTGTTTGATATATTTCTCTCTTTCTGAAAACAGCCGCCCCGAGGATACCCTTGGGGCGGTTTTTTTAATCATCCGTCTCGTCCTCAATCTCCCCCACTATTTCCTCAAGCACGTCTTCCATGGTTACGAGTCCGATGACGTCTTCCGGTTCATCCCTGCTGTGCACCAGATACATGTGCGATTTGCTCTTCTTCATGGAACGAAAGACTTTTTCCACTATCGTATCCTCGCTTACGGACTCTATCGGGGAAATGAATTTTCGGAGCGGCTCGTCTCGCTCGTCGGAATTGAGCGCGCGCATAATCTGGTTGACGTGAATGTAGCCGATGAATGTTCCATCCTCTTCAACGGGAAAGCGCGAGTAGCCGGAAACGGACGCGAAGTGCGCGATGTTGTCAATTGGCACATCGGACTGGAGCACTTCCATTTGTGATGCGGAAGTCATAATGCTCCCCACTTTCACATCATCGAATTTGAAAATGTTTTCAATCATTTCATGCTCGCTGTACTCGATGGCTCCATGCTCGGCGCCCATTCGGCTCATGACACGGATTTCCTCTTCGCTGATAATAGACTGATGCTTTACGTTCAAAAACTTGCTGAGCGAATCCTGAAGTTTGAGCAAAAACCACACGAGCGGATAAAAAATCATGAAGAAAAAATAGAGCGGTCTTGCGTACAAGCACACGAGAACGGTGTTATGCGCAATGGCGGTCGTTTTGGGGATAATGTCGCCGAAGACGAGACTCGCGAACGTAACGGCGCCGGTAGCAAGACCTGCCCCCATAGTGCCAAAATACTCAAAGCCGAGTACGGTCGCAATGCTCGCCGCCGAAAACTGGGCGATATTGTTTCCGATAAGAATGGTTATCAGAAGACGCTCGGGCTCTTTTTTGAGCGCATGCGCCAAGTCCGCGCCTTTTTTCTTTTTTTCCCGCATGAGCCGAATCTGGCTCGGACGGACGCTGAAGTATGATGTTTCGGCGCTTGAAAAAAACGCCGAGAGGGCAAGGAGAGAGAAAAACAAAAGGAAATTCATCGTGAAAAAGTTTCCTTTGATTATATCACGACGCATGATATAATTCCAGTATGAATCCTCTGCCCTCTCCTCTTAATATATTCAAAAAAAAGACTATCCTCATCATTGAGGATGACGGCGTATTGAGGAAAGTTCTGCATAACCGCCTCAGCGAAGAGCCGTGGAAGCTCATTGAAGCCTCTGGTGGTCGGGAGGGGCTGGTTTCCGCTCTCAAAAACCATCCTGATCTGATTCTGCTTGACCTCATGCTTCCGGAGATGGACGGCATCTCACTTTTGGCGGAACTCCGAAAAGACGAATGGGGAAAAGACGCGCGCGTGATCATTATCACGAACCTTATAAAAGGCGCGGCGCTTCTTGAGAAAGCGAGGGAATACGCGGTTGTGGATTACATCGAAAAAGCGGATGTTTCGCTTGATCTTATTGTGGAAAAAATCAGAAAGATTATGTAATGTCATCTTAGTGTGGCATAAATCTCACAGAAACATTTTCGCAAATTTCGCCATTCCATGCGTCGCCTCATCCTACACAAAAGAAAAATCGTCTGTACCGCCCCGTTCATATTTTTCTTCTTCTTCGGGGTGAACGTTTTCGTGGTGCCGGAATTTTTGCCGCGGGAAAGCATTTCCCTCATGCCGATAGGCCGGAAAGATGCCGTATCCGTCGGCGATATATTTTTTGCGGACATTGCCGTATTTTCGGATACACCCATCAATGCCGTTGAAGGAGCGCTTTCTTTTCCGCCCGAACTTCTGGAGGTGGAAAATATATCGCTTACCGGTTCTCTCTTTGATCTCTGGCCGAAAGAGCCTCTGTTTTCAAACGCTTCCGGCACCATCAAGTGGAGCGGCGGAACTGTCCGTGCCGGCGGTTTTACGCAAAACGGAAAAATCTTGAATGTCGCTTTCGTGGCGAAAAAACCGGGAACGGCGGATGTACGATTTACGAAAGCTCTGTTTGCCGCCGCGGACGGAAAAGGAACGATCCTCTTTCCGGTTCAAAACGGCACAACATACGCCATTCGCCCGAAAGAGCGTCCGTCGCCCGACTTCAACAACGATGGCGCCGTGAGTTTTGCGGATATCAATCTCTGGATTGCCGCATACTTCAAAGAATACAACCCCCGCTACGACCTGAACGCCGATGGCAAAATAAACCTCGCGGACTTACTGACCTTTCCATATTAGGTTATTAATCCGAGCCTCAAATACCCTCTATTTAAGGAATCACAGGCATCAAAACAATCTAGCAAATTCTAGCATATGCGTAATAGCCGGATTAATTTGGTTGATAGCGTAGTCGTTTT
>CAYPFT010000008.1:5075-43353 GCA_964410165.1 uncultured Candidatus Saccharibacteria bacterium | reverse complement strand
GCAATCTTTCATTTTTTCTCTCCGCCAGCTGGCGGACACAAATCTTTCATCGTAGCTCGCTACGCCTCAAGATTTACTCAATCAAAAAAATGAAATCTTACAAAAATCTGAAACCGAACCATATCAAGTTATTAGTGGAAGGCGCCTTAAAGCCTCTGGCAGGCGTATTGATGCCCCCGACGATCGAAATTACCGCATGCTTTCTGTTTTTCTCGACGCGAATTCGGGGTCCGCTTTTTTAATGGAGAGATTGATGCGGGACTTTTCGTCGATCTCTTTAATGATGACCGGCACCACATCTCCTTCTTTAATAATATCACTTACTTTGTTGACGCGAAACGGCGCAATCTCTGAAATGTGGACAAGCCCTTCCGTGGCGGGGCCGATTTTCACGAATGCGCCGAATTCCATAAGCCGCGTAACGGGGCCGGTAAAACGCTCTCCGACCTTGTATACTCGCGTCATTCCTTCAATGATTTTTTTCGCCGCGTCCGCCGCGCCGTTTTTACCGGTGATGAAGACAGTCCCGTCGTCTTCAATATCAATCTCCGCGCCGGTTTCTTCGCGGATTTTATTCACCATCTTTCCGCCGGGGCCGATGACCATGCCGATCTGGTCTACGAGTATTTTCACCGCGATGATTTTCGGCGCGTACGGCGAGATGTCGGCGCGGGGGGACGAAATCGCCTTTTCTATCACCTCAAGAATTTGCAACCGCGCGCCTTTTGCTTTTTCAAACGCTTCCGTAAGAATTTTTATCGGAATGCCATCCACTTTTACGTCCATTTGTATCGCCGTAATGCCGTCTCGTGTTCCCGCAACCTTCAAATCCATATCACCGTGGTGGTCTTCCGGTCCTTGAATATCCACGAGAACCTTATAATTTTTTTCGCCGCGCATCATAAGCCCCATAGCGATGCCCGCCACCGGTTTAGTGATGGGCACCCCGCCGTCCATAAGGGAAAGTGTGGAGCCGCACACGGACGCCATCGAGGTTGAGCCGTTGGACGCCATGCTTTCCGAAACAATGCGTATGGTGTAGGGGAAATCTTCTTTTGCAGGGAGCACCGGCACGAGCGCTTTTTCCGCGAGCGCGCCGTGGCCGATCATGCGGCGGTTCATTCCTCCCATGCGTCCTGTTTCTCCGGACGAGAACGGCGGGAAATTATAGTGGTGCATGTATCGTTTCTTTTCCTGTACCTCCATGCCGTCCACGATCTGCGAGTCGCTCGGTCCGCCGAGCGTGAGGACGGAAAGCACATGCGTCCCCCCGCGATAGAAGATTCCCGTGCCGTGGAGGTTTGGAGAAATTCCGCCCGCTTGCGCGTAAAGGGTGCGGAGTTCGGTCATTTTTCTTCCGTCGGGACGATTATCAAAATCAATCGCTTCGGTATGAAGCAACATATCCACCTGTTCATTGAAATACTTTCGCGCCTGCCCGACGTCTTCGTCCGGCAGGGCTTCGTTGAGCATGTCAACCCATAATGCCTCCATGTCGTAGGTTTTTTTTCCGCCTGCGCCTGCAAATATCGTTTCTTTGAATATATTGATGATTTTTTCCGCGAACAGTTTTTTCATTTCCTCTGAATACGATTTTTTGGCAATAACTTTCTTTGTTTTCCCGATTTCGGCGATGATTTTTTTCTGGAACGCCTGCAATTTCTCAATCTCTTCACTCGCTTTTTCGAGTGCGAGCCGCGCGGTATCTTCTTTTACCTCTTTTCCGCCAAGCTCTATCATGTTGATATTCCCGTCTTTTCCGCACACCGTCATGTCCATTTCGTAGTCGTCCTTCTCGCGTTCGGTGTAGGTCGGGTTCACTAAAAATTCCCAATTTCCGGCTTTTTTCCCGATACGCACGGCTGAAACCGGTCCGTTCCACGGAATGTCCGATGTTGCAAGCGCGAGGGATGCCGCCGTTACCGCAAGCACATCCGGGTCTTCGTCTTGAAGCGAGAGAATGGTGATAACCACTTGAATATCATTGCGAATATGCCCCTCAAAAAGCGGGCGAATCGTGCGGTCAACCACGCGCCCAGAAAGAACTGCTTCATCAGACGGCCTCCCCTCTCGGCGCATGAAACGGCTCCCGAGAATTTGCCCCGAAGCGTAAAACCGCTCTTCGTAATCCACCGTAAGCGGCAAATAATCCACCCCGGACTTTTCATTTTTTGAAATAACCGCCGTTGCAAGCACCACCGTCTGCCCATATCGCACGATAACCGACCCATTCGCCTGATCCGCAAGGTCGGTAAATTGCGCCGTAAATGTTTTCCCCCCTATTTCCGTTGAGTATTCTTTAAGTTGCATAGAGTTTTGTGAAATGATAATAGGGTCACTATAGCAGAGATTTGCTCGTAAAAAAACTTGACAAAATACAAAGAATAATATACCTTAAAAAAAGGATATACGAACACGGATGTGATTTTGAAAAACCTGAGGAAATTTTTATGAAAGCAAAATTTTTACTGTTGGTTACCCTGCTTTTACCGACATTCGTGTCGGCAGAAATCAACATAAGCCCAAGGTTGAGTTTACCTCCCGATCCGTGCATTCTTTCATATGACTATAACCGTATCGTTGAGGGTACGGGTTACATGTCGAATAAAGACCGCAATAAATTTTTGGAGGATATTTTCTCCAAATCTTATGTGGTTGTGGAAGAAGAAAAGGATTGTCCTCTCGGCACACAAAGAAAGATATTTTTATACTAATCTTTTTTTGAAGAAGCCAAACCAAAACCGCCTCCGGCAGTATTGTCGGAGGCGGTTTTTTTTCGTATTTTATACTTTCATCAAAATCCCCGTTCGCTTAATCTCGCGGGTGAGCGAAGTGTCGTTTTCGTCCTTAAAGTCTTCGGGAGTAAAGCCGATAGGCTCAATGACATTGCCGGAATCCTTAATGCGCTTTTGCCAAAGATACTGCAAAGAATCAAAGAAGTCCGTAAATTGAGGAGAAACGATACACACGTCAACATCGCTCCATTTGTGTTCCGTCCCTTTGGCGTATGAGCCGAAAAGATATACGGAAGCAATCGGAAGCTTGTCTTTTTTAAGCTCCGCCACATATTCTTTGATATCTTTTTCTATTTTTTTTGGTATTTTTCTCATTTGTTTTTTTCGAGCCATACGTATAATTCTTTTGCTTTTTTAAGATTTTCTTCAGTGTATTCTTTGGTGCACTTTTTATAGAATGCTCGTTTAATATTATCGTAACGTCCCGCGATATTAAAAGTCGCAATCGCGCGCAAGCTTTTTATCTGCTCTTCCGTCGCTTCGGTTGCGGCGAGAACAGCAAGGTGAGCGAGGTCGTGCGTATATGGTGCCGGCTCGCCGGTCTTCTCCACAACCAGCCCTTTGAGCAATTTCTCAAGCGAAAGATGGCAGAAAAAGAGACAAGCATCGTATCGTTTGGATTTGAACAAACTCAATGCCGTTCCCCAATCATGTCGGGAAGTATCTTTCCAATACGCCGACTCTTCTTTTGTTCGCTTGGTCATATGACTATGATGGCACAAAAACGCCGGAAAAGCAACCAGAATTCATAAGTTGGTATGAAGGTATCAATATGCCATACCGTTATTTTATCTACCCTTCGTATTAGGGAGTAAGGAGACCAAAATCTTTCGTACGGTAAGTATATGCAAATAATACACATTGGCAATCAATCATTTATTATCGTTTTCATGGGAAAAAACGGCGAGAAACTTGACAAATATAACAGTTTAGTATAAATTATAAAACAATTCCCATACTGTATGGTTGGGTCGTTCTGAAAGGAACAAGGGCGTGTCGTTTGTTTGCCAATTAACAAACTTGTACATTAAAGAGGTGTCCGTATGGACAATATTATGCAAATTAAGGAAGGGCCTTCCCGTGAAAAACTTTTCGACAGCTTTCGGCTGGGTAATCGCTCTTATGGGACAACCGTTGAGTTTACAGGAGAAACACAAGACAGCGAGGTAGTCTGTATAGAAGTTTCCATTGAAACTCTGAGTCTTGTTTTTCGCTCAAAAGATATTTGGACTTTTTTCGGTTCGATAAAACCTCCATATAAGCTTTCTTGGGGGAATGGGTATTTCGAGACAGGTCTTCTGGGGCAATACGATACCACTACTCGCACTGGCTGGATGAAGTTTGCCGCGGAATCTCTTCTTCGTGATGAGAGAGATTGGTGGAAGCTACAAGGAAACGAATATCAGTAAGGGGGAAAAGATGAACACATTTGGCTATGAAAAAGGAAACATTACTAATTTGCCTATGCATAATCCAGCGCATCCGGGCGAGGTGCTTCGCGAGTATTTACCTAAAAATATGAGCGTAAAAGAAGCGGCGGGACGCCTCGGCGTCTCGCGCCAAACACTTTCCGCTATTTTGAATGCCCATACCGGTATCAGCACTGAAATGGAATTGCGTCTCTCTCAAGCACTGGGAACGACACATGGATTCTGGCTTCGCATGCAGATACAGTGGGATTTGTGGAAAGCCAAAGAAAATGGCATACCCAAAGTGCGGTCGCTTATCGCGATTTAGATTAAAATTATGGTTTGATATTAAAAATGGAACAAAAAAGAGGTGTTTCTCAACGAAACACCTCTTTATATTAGCCATGGAAGCGCCGTGTCCACGATTGCTTCGTAATCCACGATTTCTCTCTGTGGGCGTTTTTCCCCGTTAAAACATTCCTTTATTTGAGCATCTTCAATAAGTGGCAACATCTCGCTTTTGCGCCACGGACACCCGCTTTCGCAAGAAACGGCACACCGAAGACCTCTTTTTTCCACCTCTTTTTTAAGTTTCTGGAGGTGGCAGTAGTCACATTCCCATATTTTTACGTTCATAATTCACCCCTCGTTCCCCAAAGAACAAATTTTGACAAAAAAATAACCGCTCAAGCGGTTTAATACGAAATAATCATTATTTGCGGTACTTTTTTGCAGTGTTTAATCTTATTCATTAGTGTTTATCCTACCGTTAATATTTTTGTGAGTCAATATAATTTGTGGAAAAGTAAAAATCACCTATACTTAAATACATGAAACTCATCTCTTGGAATGTAAACGGACTTCGCGCTATCCATAAAAATGGACTTTTTTTGCCGTTTGTCCAAAAAATAAGCCCTGATATTTTGTGTTTGCAGGAAACGAAATCCTTTGACCATCAATTGCCGGAAGAAATAGCCGTAATTAAGGGGTATTTTTCCTACTTTGCCTCATCGCAAGTAAAAAAAGGATACAGCGGCGTGGCGATGTATACCAAAACAGAGCCTCAAAAAATAGAGTATGGTATGGGGATACCTCGCTTTGACGAAGAAGGACGGATTTTAGTCGCCTATTTCGACGAATTTGTGCTTTTGAACGTGTATTTCCCAAACGGCGGGCAAGGCCCAGTGCGATTGCAATACAAATACGATTTTTACGATGCCTTTTTGAACTTTATTGATGGTTTGAAAAAGAAAGGGCATAAAATAATCTTTTGCGGAGACGTGAATACGGCGCATGAAGCCATCGATCTCGCTCGCCCGAAAGAGAACGAAAAGAACACAGGGTTCTTACCGGAAGAACGCGCGTGGATTGACGAAGTCATTGCGCATGGATACGTGGATACATTCCGCCATCTTCATCCGAACAAACAAGATGCTTATTCCTATTGGGATATGAAAACCCGCGCACGCGATAGAAATGTTGGCTGGCGCATCGATTATTTTTTCACAAGCGGCAATTTAATTTCAAAAATAAAGTCCGCAAACATTCTATCGGACACATACGGTTCCGACCACTGCCCGATTACGCTTGAAATAGGGTCGTAACCCGCGTGTCTTTTATTAGGACTTCCGTGTTTGGATGAGATGTGCCGCTTGTTGGCGAGGAGCGCAACGAGCCGTAACAATACGGTGAGGCACACCGCAGGCAACAAGCAAGCAGGTCGCCAAACACGGAAGTCCTATAGAAAAAGTTATCCACAGGTACACACTTGCGCATGTCCTATAGATTGATATACTAATAACAGATCGGTGATCATATAAAAAAATAGATATATCGAGAACAGAGAAACATTTCTCTTCTCACGCTCCTAACGAGCACAAAATCTAAAATTTATACGCACTAAAAAACAAAACGTCACCTTTCGTTCCTTATCTCCAGAAGAAATAATAAAAAAATATAAGAAATCCAAAGGACGCCTAAAGGCGCCCTTTTCTTTTTATATTACATATGGTATGGTTTTGTCAGTTAGTTTTTGACACGAGGTATAAAAAATGAACCAAAACACAATTGATTCGCACCGAAATTACTGGAATTCTACAGAGAACACAGAACGGTATGAATTGAATAATTTCAGTATATTTGATGATCCGAAAGCGAAAGCTTTCCTTCTTCGCCGTATGGACATCGTCCTGTATGACCGGGATAGTGTTATTGCTGATTTGGGATGCGGACCGGGGCATATTCTTCCGTACCTTTCACAAAAGGCTCGAGAGGTCATAGTAATCGATTATGCAGAAAACATGCTTTGCGAGGCCCAAAAAAGAAACCCGACACTCACGAATATAACCTATCGCGTTGGAGATCTAAGAAATCTTGTCCCATGGTATGGGACTTTTGATACAATAATTGCCACCAACTGCATACTCCCGTGTTCCGTCACCGAAGCGGAAACAATAACACAGGAAATATTCAAATCGCTCAAGTGCGGCGGGGCACTTATTGCCGTCATGCCATCAATGGAAACGTGTATTTACCTTGCGCGACTCAAACTCAAGCAATTTATGCGCGCGGGAGTTGTGGAAGAATCTGCGATGGAAAAAATCCGTAAAGAGTTTGAGCAAAAGAAAAAATTTGATGGTTTGTTCGGTTTCATGCGGGACGATGAACACAACCTGCTTCAAAAATACTTTTATGCCGACGAAATAGAGCTTATGCTCGGAAATGCCGGATTCACCATAAAAACCATAGAAAAAGTCCGTTACACGTGGGAACATTGCAGAAAATACGGATACGGGTATTTCCCGAATGTCCCCGAAATCTATGATTGGTATGTGTTGGCGGAAAAAAACTGAAGTAAGGCACTTTTGTTTCATTAAAAATGCTCATCGAAAAACGGCTTTGTAATAAAGCCGTTTTTTACTTCTCCCTCTGCTTCTTCTCACGCAGTGCGTCGGTCAGCAGTTCCGACTGGAGTGCGAAGGCGTCGGCGGCGTTTGAAATTCCCGCATGGAGCGTAAGTTCTTTAGTAATGACTCGGGCAAGATGAATGGCGAGAATGTCATCTTTGCCGCGGTAAGTTTGGTACAGCGCGTGGTCGAGGTTTATGTAAATCACTCCGCCGGAAACAAGCGATTCGTCTTGATCGCCCAAATGATCCATACGCACGGCGATTTCCATGCCGGCAAACGTGAGGTTTCGGATGACGGACTTCGCGCCGAGTATGCCGCGTCCGCGCCGCATAATCTTTCCATTTTTTGAGAGTTTTTCTTTTAACGCCGGATCCATTCCGTCGCCCGCCGGCAAGAAGTGTGCTTTGGAAACTTCGTATCCCTCGCCCGTCTTTTTGGAATTATTTTCAATCAAGCCGTTTTCCTCGTCTCCTTTGTCGCGTGTCCCCATAGGCACCTGCGCTTCCGGAAACATCCCCTTATGTCGCCGCATCGCCTTGCCGATTTTTTGCAATGCATCTCGAAGCACGCGCGACGCCTCCATGTCCGCTTTCCGATTCCCCTCTTCCCGAATGGTCTTGAGCGCGCGGTCAATTTCTTTTTTCATCACCGTTTCAAACACGGCGAATTCGTCAGAGTCGCGGAGAAAATCGTCACGACTTGATGTTACTGGCAGAAAATCAGCATAAATACGCCCGGTAATGCGCGTAGCGCCGATTCGATGCACAAGAGAGAGCCCGAAATGTTCGCGGCGGATGAGCACGCCTTTCACGTGAACGGAAAGACCTTGGTGTTCGAGTTTTTTCCCTTCCGGCATGATAACGATTGTTCCCGTAATCTCGCCGTGAGGAGTGGTTTCCGCGACGGCGACATGCGTTCCTGTGAGAACATCGTCGCTCACACGCTCGCCGTTCACGAACACAGCGAAGTCCGGCGCGTGAATCGGCGTTCTCTCCGAAAGGTAGCGTCGGATTTTTCCCGGCATAAGGATAATGTTTGGTCGAAACAGCGTGATGATTGTCCCCTGCCCGCCTTCTTTCGGCGCAAGAACGTCAATGTTTAAGCTCCAATCCTGATCGCGCGCCCACTTTTCTTTGTCAAATGAAAGCCGCGCTCGGAAATTTCATCGCTGAGTTTCGATTTCAAACCGACTGCACGCCGCAAGCGCCGCGAATTTTCCGATGCCAAACTCCCCGATTCGTTTCCGACCGAACACCGCGCTCGTGTCCGCCGTTTTCTTGAAAGACGAGCCGATGGTGAAATACTGTTCCAAACCGTTCTCGTTCATCCCCGACCCATTGTCGCGAATTATCACTCGCATTTCTTCAATTTCCACCCGCACCTCCGTCGCGTCCGCGTCAAAAGCGTTGTTCACGAGTTCGCGCACAAAGCTTGATTTTTCAGTATAAAGTTTCTCCCCAATCGTGACAAGATGGCTCTTGTCCACCGTGACCGGTATTGTCCGCGTTTCCACAATTTCCTGTTTTTCCATAGCGTCAATCTTACAGCATTTGAGTTGGTTTTCAAGTACCGCACGTCTTATGTGGTTGCGTGTAGTTTGAACCGATATTCCTTCGCGAGTTTTTTGAAATCAGTCGTATCAACGAAAATTTTCCTATTTTTTCCCTCCATGCTTCTTTGTAAACGGAGCGTATTTTCCCCTTGAAATTTTCTCCGTCTATGAACAGTATGGTATCCATATGAGTGATATTTTATCACATGGGTACGCAAAACCCCAGCGGACATTACGGCTAGCTGGGGCGTGTATGTACATACTATAGACCATTTCATCGGAAAATGCAATGACCTTGTGGAAAAGCTAGAATTTTGAAAAACAAAATTCGATTACTCCAAGCCCTGCGGGGCTTGTGAGCTTTAGTCTATTTAACCCAATGTTTCTTGCGGATTTTGGAGACTTCCTCCGCTTCCTTTTTGTCTTTTTCTTCTTTCCCTTTCATCCCGAGTGGTTTTAGTTCTTCGTCAGGAAGCGCGGCGAGCTCTTTGAGGCGTTTTGTGAGGTATTCGTCGGTGTTTTTCTCCGGGTCGTCGAGGACTTCTTCGAGAAACGCGTGAAGCATCCAGCCGAGGCGCGGTCCCGGTTTCTCTCCCGTTATTTCCATAATCTTTGAGCCGTCAATCTTGAGCATCCCGACCGACACCGGCGCGCGCATGGCTTCTTCTATCATCGCTTCGTATTTGCGCAGGCGGTAGGGCTTTTCTTTGGGTCTGCCCATGCCTATACGGTCGCAGGTGCGGACTTTCATGAGATCCCATACATTTTCCGGTCCCACGTTTTTTACGATTCTCCGGACAGCAGAGAGGGTAATTTTCTCCACATCCGAAAAGAAAAGATGATACCGCACAAGCGTAGACACCACATCGGTGATTTTTCCTGGGAATTTAAGCCTCTGCATGAGTTTTTTCGTTACCCGCCCTCCCACGACGTCGTGCCCGTAGAACGTCCAATCTTTCTTTTCGTCAGACCAACGGCGTGTTTCCGGCTTGGAAATATCGTGAAAAAGCGCGGCAAGGCGTACATGAAGCGGCCATTTGTTCTCCACAGCATGGTTGAGTGCCCGAATGTTGTGCTCCCACACCACATAAATATGGTCGCCGTTTTGTTTCACCCCAATCCCCTTTTCCAGTTCAGGAACGATATACCGCAAAACGCCAAGCTCATGCGCGAGAATAACTCCCCGCATGGCATTATCCGACATAATGATTTTTACGAATTCATCCCGTATCCGCTCTTTGGAAATCTTTTCAAGATTCGGCGCAAGAGTTTTTACCGCCTCTTTCGTCTTTGCCTCAATTTCAAAACCAAGTTCTGCGGAAAACCGTACCGCACGAAGAATACGCAGGGCATCTTCAGTAAACCGTTCCGTCGGCTCCCCTACCGCCCGAACAACCTTGTCTTTTATATCTTGCTGTCCGTTATAAAGGTCAATGACTTGTCCTTTTACTGGATCATACGCCAAAGCGTTCACCGTAAAGTCCCGCCTTTGCAAGTCATCTTCAAGTTTTTGTCCAAACGAAACGGAGTCCGGATGTCGGCTGTCGCTATACGTGGTTTCAGTTCTGTATGGAGTTACCTCAATCACTGTTTCATGTGTAACTTCCCCATTCGTTTCATGTGAAACAACCACTCCAACCGTGCCGTAGTCGTTTTCGTAGAAAGTCTTCTCAAAAAGCCCGATAATCTGCTTCGGTGTCGCATCTGTCGTTACATCCCAATCTTTCGGCTGTTTCTCAAGAAGCAGGTCGCGGACACACCCACCAACCAGATATGCCTCAAAACCAGCTTTTTGGAGCGTTTCGGTTACATGTGAAACGTATGTTGGGATTTTTTCATTCAAGTTCGTCATATGTAGTCATTTTAGAACATTTTTTGATATTTTGCGAGTTTTAGGGTATCATATGGAAATAAGCACCCGTGGTGAAACGGATATCACTACAGTCTTCGGAACTGTCGTTCCAGGTTCGAGTCCTGGCGGGTGCATAGAAGCGTAGCGTATATGCACCCGAGCGAGTGAACGGCTTCACTCGCGCCCAGGACTCGAACGCCGGAGCTATGTTTTTATGCTCGCAAGTATAAAAACAAGTGAGGCGGTGCCTAGGCAAATTTTTTAGCAAAAAAACTTAGCCGAGGGAGAGTTCCTGGCGGGTGCACCTCAAAAGAGGTCATTCGCCTTGCTTTTAGGAAATGTTTCGCTATATACTAACTTGCTTAAATAATTCTGAAAAAATATGCCCTCGTTATCGCCGAAAATTGGCGGAGAGACCGCCAAAGGGCGGACTCACCGCCAATTTCCGGCAACCGAGCAATTTGGACTTATGTAAGCAAGTTAGTATAATTCACTGTAGACTTTAGTTTCGTTTTGATAGGAGTGCGTGTTGTGGAATATATTTTGTGGTACCTCGTTTTATGTATCCCCTGTTTTTTTGTTGCTTATTGCAACGGCACAGATTTGAAAGGGCGACTTCCTTATAATCAGGATAACCTTAGTTTCTGGAAGTTTCACAAAAAATTCTTTCGTGACGGATTTCGCCTCCTTGTTCATGATTATTTTGAGGTGCATTGCCCATGGAGCTGGGAAACAGCGAAAAAACATCGTATTCGGGACATGCGCATATATTGTGAATATGGGCGTGACCACAAAAAACTCGGGCACCTAACTGCCGCAGATTGTGATGACCAAGAAAAGCAAGAAATTATTGCCCGGAATACATACGTCTCCCGAGCCAGATTTTGGGTCAATGGCTTTTTCCATTTTCTTATTCCAATACATGGCATTATCGTCATCATAGCAACATTCATTGTCGGCGTTTATGAGTTGTTTAGTTATTTTACTGACAAAAAGGCCTAAAAAATTAAACAATACAGCGCACGACCCTTATGGTACGGCGCTTTTTTTGTATGCGGTTGTAAAAAATAAAATATCGCATATAATAGCACTATTGCGGGTATGGTTTAGTGGTAGAACATCTGGTTGCCAATCAGATGACGGGAGTTCGATTCTCCCTACCCGCACACGACGAAGTATCAGGGGTAAGTATCGGTATCAGGGGTTACGACGTTCGATATGGCGACGTTCCAGATACTGATACTATCCCCTGATACTTGTTTATCCCCATGCAAATCAAACCGGAATTTGAATCACAGCTTGTTTTGCGGAACATCCGCGAGTTTGTGGAAAGCAAGCGGAAGTTTGAGGAATGCATACCGGAAAATATGAAAGAAGGGCGGGAATACGGGTTTCTTGTGGACGGACAGCGCAATTACTGGCTTTTTGGGAAATTCCCTCTCTATGAGATGCGGGAAGACGGGGCGGTTTCGGAAAATCCGCGAGCCCTCATTAATATTTTTGAGGTGACGCAGTTTATAGAAAAAGGACATGTTTTTACTAAAGGAAAATACTCCGTCCTGACACTTACTGACGGACAGATGTCTCAGTAATTCTCCGATTGTGTTGAAAACTGTGGATAACCTTGGGGACAATGTGCATAAAAGACATAATCTCCTGACCTTTGCAAGCTCAATTTGTTGACCGATTGTCAATAAATATGGCTTTACATAAGGTCTTTAAGGACTTTTTGGTATAAGATTTTGTCCGAATGAGTGATACGTTTCACGTGAAACGTGCCACATGGAACATAAAGCATAAAACAGGAAACAAGAACGACTATGGCAATCACAGAGAAGCGAAAAACGGGGGATTTGGGTGAGGATATCGCCGCAATGTTTCTTATGAAACATGGGTTTACGGTTTTAGAGAGGAATTATCTTCGGAAATGGGGTGAGATTGATATAATCGCCAAGAAAGCTAGCAAACTGTATTTTGTGGAAGTAAAGACTGTTACTATTTCAGTATTGTCGGGCTGCGAGCCCGACACGGGGCTACGAAAACCTACTCCGCCAGCTGGCGGATTCGGACTTTCCCTTGTTCCACATGAAACAGTTCTAAAAACAATTTTTTATGACATTTTCTTAACCGGCGCTCGTGGATTTAAGGTCAAAGAAGTTACACATGAAACAAAGAGTAACCGCCACGCCGATACCTTCCGTCCGGAAGATAACCTGCACCCGCGAAAACTACAGCGTTTACGGCGCACCATACAGACTTATTTGGCGGAAAAGAGGATTGGGGAAGAATCGGATTGGCAATTTGACGCGATATGCGTGTATTTGGACGAAAAAGGGAAACGGGCGGAAGTGGAATGCATAAAGGACATTATTCTGTAGAGAATCAGGAATCAAGAATCACGAAGCAAGAAAAAACCAAGCATTTCTGCTTGGTTTGATTCGTGTTGTGTGGTCACTCAGTTTGTTCGTGTAATTTGGTGGTGTACAATCTAGTTTCTGAAGGCGTTGAACAGTCTGTTATCACGGTTACCTCATCTCTTTTAGAATCATAGCTAACCGAGATAACTTTTCCAAAATAATCGAAACTTTCCCATCGACCAACTTTGCCATTTTTTACGACAGCACCCTGGTATGGTCTCTGCCAGTCACCGCGATTGATCACGTACTCACGATATATGGCAACACCGATTTTTTCTCTGGAGAAGAAGGTTGTTGCGACAACCAACTCCTTAAGACATCTTGTTGCGTAGACATCATCAATCCCCCATTTCCACTCTATAGACCCGCTGTTGCCCATAATAGGGGAGAATATTTCCGCATCTTCTTTGGTGAGGGAAAATTTTCCGCTGGAAAGGTCTATCCGACGGTTGTTTGATGGAATTTTTCGTCCGCGAGGCAAATCACCAAAAACAATTCTTGTAAAGATCGGGTGGACGGACACTTCGTAAGTTCCAGGTGTGTAGAAATTGGGACATATTTTTTTAATGTATGACATCACCCTGCCTTGTTTTGTACGAGAGCAGTGTATTGAAGAAAACTCTTTTATCTTGTTTTCCCACTCCAGAACCATAGTGGTCACACACCAAGTTATTTTAGGTTCAATTATTACCTTAATTGTGTTCATTTTTTTCTTCAGTTTATAATGCATGTCAAAAATCTCCCATTTGTTATCTTCCACCATTATTTCACGTATCTGGTTGTCTGTCATATGTGTCGACATAAATATCTATATTTACAAACTATCATTTATTTGCTAGACTATATAAGTCGTAAGTGTTGACGATATGGTAGACACATAATTAGAAATTTATGAAAAACCGGAAACTGGAAGGTATTTTGGAGGAAACGGGACTTTCCGAAAACGAGGCGCGGGTGTATCTCGCGGCTCTTTCTCTTGGTCCGGCGACCATTCTTCGCATTGCGCGCGCGGCGGAAATTAAGCGTACCACCGCCTATTCCGTCACCGAATCGTTGAAGCAAAGAGGACTGATGAGTGTTGAACTTAGGGGATTCAAGCAGTTGTTTGTCGCCGAGAACCCGGAAAAACTCGAAAGCGTTCTCGAAGCGCGCAAAAACAAGTTTAAAGAATCACTGCCGGAATTTGCCGCATTGTATAATTTGAAAAGCGGCGAAGGCGTAGTGAAATACTACGAGGGGTTGGAGTCTGTAAAAAATCTGTACGAGAAGCTGCTTCAAGACATCCGACCCAGGGAAGATTATCTTGTCATGTCAAACGCAACACAATGGAGAGAGCTTGATGAAAAATGGTTTGAAAAATTTATGGAGAAACGCGCAAAACTTCCCATTAACATCCGGCTTCTTTTACAAGATTCCGAACAGGCACAGCAATACAAAAAATTTGCAAAAAATTATAACTTCGCCGTTAAAATTCTTCCGAAGAATACAATTCTCACCACAAGTCTTACGGTTACACCCCAAAGAGTCGTCATGCACCAGCTTATCCCGCCTGTTATGGCAATTGTTATTGAGAACGAAAGCATCATTAAAACCCATCGTGAAATGTTTGATATTATGTGGGACGCACTGAAAGAATAATATTAAATAGGACTTACGCACCGATGGAGATTTGGCGGTGAGTCCGCCCTTTTGGCGGTCTCTCCGCCAAATCTCCGGTTTTATTCTGCGGAATTTTGGCGGTTCCACCGCCAAAGGGCGGAGAAACCGACCAAAATTTTACGCCAAAACCATACCTTCCAGTAACAGTGCGTAAGTCCTATTAAATTTGAATTTTTATGGGGTGTGGGTGTGGGCGGACGGGGGTTTCTGTGTTAATATCAAATTATTGCAGTTTGCTGGATGGCGAATGATTTGGCGGTGAGATCTCCAAAAGGGAGGACTCACCGCCAAATCATTAACGGCAAAATTTAGCATCGTGGTGTATCCGCCAGCTGGCGGACGATAGTACGTCTGCTTTTGGGTTAAAAACATAGTCGGGGTGTAGTATACCGGTAGTACACCTGTTTTGGGAACAGGCAGACCGAGTTCGATTCTCGGCACCCCGATAAATTTGTAAGAAATCCTTGTTTCATTCGTCTATATAATTAAACCCCATGCAGGAAAAGGAAAATCAATTTCTGGAAGGCTACGGTGCTTATTCGGATGCGCTTTTTCGTTTTGTATACTTTCAGGTGTCGGATAGGGAAGCGGCGAAGTAAATGGGTATATGGAAGCGCTGTAAAAATATACGGAATCACAACAAGCACAGAACGAAGCCGATGCCGAAAAACGGGGAAGTTACACGTAAATTGTTTGCGTTGGTTCATAGTTCATAGTATACTATGAACTATGAACACCAAGCCCACAAAAATGCCATGGAAAGAGAAAATTACGGCTTATATTGAGGAGAACAAACAGGCGACCGTAAAGGAGCTTGCGGAGTTTTTGTCAATATCGCCATCGCTCACGCACCGCTATCTGAAAGTGCTTCTTCTGGGTAAGGTGATACAAAAAGTAGGCTCTGCCCCTCGCGTGTTTTATGTGTTGACGGGTGAGAGAAAAGCATCAGGCGGAGCGCTTGAAAAAGATGCGGTTTTTTTCGATAGGGACAAAGAAATTATCGAAAAAAACTTTCTCTTAATTACCCCGCAAGGCGAGCGCGTTGCGGGGAGTGCCGGTTTTGTAAGTTGGTGTGTGGATCGCGGGTTTGATGTTTCGAAAAAAGCGAAAGAGTATATTGCCGTTTTTCAGAAATATGAAAATTTTCGCAAAGACGGCTTCATAGACGGAACGGCGAAGCTTGAGGAAAGTTTCAAACATGCTTTTGTGGATAAGTTGTATTACATTGATTTTTATGCGTGGGAGATTTTTGGAAAGACGAAGCTTGGGCAGCTGCTTTTGTATGCCAAGCAAAGCCAAGATGCTCGGATGATCGCGGAAATCAGTGAAATCACTCGTCCGTACACTGAACGTCTCGTCAAAAAATACGGCGTTAACGCGATCGGCTACATTCCGCCAACCGTGAAACGAGAAGTTCAATTTATGAACGTGTTGGAGAAAAATATGCGGAGCAATCTTCCTGTGATTGCCATTGAAAAAGCGGTTTTTGGTATTCGCGTGCCGCAGAAAACATTAAACAAACTGGAAGATCGCGTTGCAAATGCCAAAGGAACTTTTTTTGTGACGGATAGGCGAAAGTTTGGTACCGTACTGCTCGTTGACGATGCTGTTGGCTCCGGGGCGACATTGAATGAAATAGCTGATAAAATAAAGAAACAAGGTGTTGCAGAAAAGGTGATAGGCTTGGCAATTACCGGAAGCGCCAAAGGTTTTGATGTTATCAGCGAGGTATAAAATTTTTTTCGATTCTCGGCACCCCGATAAATTTGTAAGAAATCCTTGTTTCATTCGTCTATATAATTAAACCCCATGCAGGAAAAGGAAAAACAATTTCTGGAAAGCTACGGTGCTTATTCGGATGCGCTTTTTCGTTTTGCATACTTTCAGGTGTCGGATAGGGAAGCGGCGAAGGATATTGTGCAGGATGTGTTTATGGAAACATGGAAATGTATCGCCGATGGGGGAGATATACACAATATTCGGGCGTATTTGTATCGGGTGGCGCGGAATCGGATTATTGACCACTATCGGAAGCATAAAACGCAGTCGCTTGATGCAATTCAGGACAATAGTCAGGGAAAGGGGGTGGATTTTTCAGACGAGAAGGGTGCGGCGGCGGCAGGAGCGCAGATTGAGGCCTCACATATGCTTCGTTTGCTTGATAGGGTGGACCAAAAATACCGCGAGCCGGTTTTGCTCAGATATATGGAGTGGATGGGGACAAAAGAGATAGCTGAGATATTGGGTGAATCCGAGAGCAATGTATCGGTATTGATACACCGCGGGTTGGAGCAGTTAAAAAAACTTGCGCGCATATAACCTAAATACTTTTGTGAAAAACATCGAAGAACAGCTGAATAATTTGCAAAAAACGGTTATGAACACAAAAGAGCATGACGCTGTTCGGGGTGCCGTGGTATCATATATGCAGGAGAATCCCGTCGTCCTTGTAAGAAATTCCGAGGACAGCCGTCTTCTTAAATATCAAAGGGCAAAAATGCCGATTGTTAATAATCATTTAATAACAAAAATACGTATGACTATAGCTATAATTATAGCGCTCTTGCTCGGAGGAGGAACCTCTTTCGCGGCGGAGAACGCTTTGCCGGGGGATGTGTTGTATCCGATTAAGATATATGTGAACGAGAATGTTCAAGAATTAGCGGCGGTTTCGGATAAAGCCGAAGCGAAGGTGCAGGCGCATCTTGCGGAGCGGCGGCTTGAAGAGGCGGAGAAACTTGCAGTGGGAGGGAAGCTCACCGCCGAAACGAGCGCGGACATCAAAGCGCGTTTTGAGAAACACCTCGAAAAATCAAAAGAACGACGCATGAAAGTGCAGGAAAAGAGTGATGCGGAAGCGGTGGCGGACATAAGTTCCGATATTGAGGTTTCGCTCGGAATTCATCAAAATCTTCTCATGAATATTGAAGATGCGAAGCCGGAGATGAGGGGTTTTGTCGGTGGTTTGCTTGATGGTATTCGCCTTCATTTAAGGGATGCCAGCGAGGATCGGGCGAATATTGAAGCAAAGATATTTGCGGGCGCGGGCGGCGGTACGGAAGCCTCCGCTCAGGGAACAATGAAAGCGGCGCAAAACAAAATTGATGAAGTAAAAAAGTATATCGAGAATCGAAAAGGGAAATTGAGCCTTGAGATATATGCCGAAGCGGGTGCAAAAATAAAAACGGCGGAAGCGGCCATGGCGGAAGGGAAAGCGAAGATTGAAGCGAAAGCGTATGCCGATGCCTTCGCGCTCTTCAAAAAAGCGGCACGAGAAGCGCAGTCGGCACAGCTTTTTGCGGTCACTGCGGGGAATTTGAAGATTGAAATAAAGGATAAAGGCGGCGTACGCTTGGAAGTGGAAGAAGAACATAAAAACGAAGTGAAAGAAAGCGAGGATAGAAAATCGGACGACAAAGACGAAGCGAGTGTTAATACGGAGATAAAAATTGAGGCGAACGGGGAAGTTGAGGTTGATGATGACCGTGCTTCGGTGGACGGCGGCACAAAAATTCGTCTTGGGCTGTAAGGATTGTAAAAAACCCACTTGGGGGTTGAATCCCCAAGTGGGTTTTTTACAATAGCTTTTTCTTCCTGTATACTTCCAATCATGACAAATGAAAGAAAACCGATGGTGTATGGAGAATATCGTTGTAAAGGATGCGAAAAACTCTTGTTTAAGGGCGTGCTTGTTGAAAGTGAGATTGAAGTGAAGTGCAAAAGATGCGGCAAAATGAATGCTTTTGTCGGAATTTCAGAAGATTCGCTTTTATGTTTTGTGCCGAATTGCCCGAATCGAGTGAAGCGACCTGAAAAATAAGGAGCAAAGCGACTATATTTTTGGAAGTGCCCGCGTGGTGCGACCTGAAAAATAAGGAGCAAAGCGACTATATTTTTGGAAGTGCCCGCGTGGTGCGACCTGAAAAATAAGACCGCAATAATTGTAGAAAAACCCCGGTATCCCGGGGTTTTTGAAGACTTTTGTAGGACTAAATGCGGGTTTCACCATGAAGTTCTTTGTGATGATGTGTTGACCAGTGAAGCCACGTGAGCGATACAGCGGCGACTCCCCACAGAAACATGAATGCGGTAGTGTAGAGTCCCGTGAAGTCGAGCAACGCCCCGAAAATAACCGGCAAAAGATAGCCCCCAAGACCTCCGCCGAGACCGATAGCGCCAAACACGGCGCCGGTATTTTTAGGAAAGTCATCCGCCGCGTACTTAAAAATGGAAGCATTGCCGATTCCGAGCGCGAGGCCGAGAACGAAGAGCACTGCGGTAAATGCCCACATGTTTATTTGGATATGCATTCCAACGTCGCCGTGAATGGTGTGAAAAACCACATGCGACGGCGGATATGATATGACCGTCAAACAGAAAAGTGCTACCCACATGACGGAACGCGTCACCTTATATGCTCCATATTTATCCGCAAGGTAACCGCCGTATGCCCGTATAAGACTTCCCGGCAACGCAAAGACCATCGCCATAAGTGCGCCGGTTTTCAAACTGAAACCGTACGCGCTCATATAGTAAGAAGGCATCCAGAGGGCGAGTGCGACGAATCCGCCGAAAGTGAGCGAATAATATTGGAAATACCGCCATGCTTTTGCGTCTTTCAATACCGCGAATTGTCCGCTCATCTTTGTTTTCGTTTTATGGTTTTCGTCTGTAAACGTAAACAAAAGAAAAATAATAGCGATGATAAAGAGGATCACGGCGTATACTTTCGGTACCATCCTCCATCCGTACGCGGCGACCAAGAGCGGCGCCGCAAACTGCGTGAGCGCGGTGCCGATATTGCCGACGCCGAATACCCCCATGGCAAACCCTTGATGTTCTCTCGGGTACCACTTTACGACATAGCTTATACCGACAGCAAATGATGCGCCGACTATGCCGACAAAGAGTCCTAAAAGAAGAAAATGCCAATAATCGCTCGCCCACGCGCCGATTGAGTACAGTGGCGGCAGAGCTGCCATCATAAGCAAGAAAAAGACTTGGCGCCCTCCGTATCGGTCTGAAAGCGCGCCGAGAATAGGACGAAGAAATGACCCCGTTAATATCGGCGTGCCGATAAGTATGCCGAATTGAGTGTTAGTGAGTCCGAGTTCCGTTTGTATGGGTTTCCCGATAATCGAAAAAATGACCCATACGGCGAAACACGCGATGAAGCCGAGGGTGCTCGCGGAAAGCACCATGCTTTTTTTTGTTTCTGTTGCTAGGGCGTTCATGGCAATCTCCTGAAAAAATTTTCTTTTAAGCGCGAGAAAAAGACACCCCGCGCGTTTGTGGTCGAAATCGGTGTGATGTGTTTTTTTCACTCCGAATTCGGTGAGAATGATGTAGGTGTCCGGCGTGGTATCCGGAAATGAATAAAATACCCGTTGTCTCTTTTTCAAATTAGCGTATCAGCTCCCATTTTTGTTCCGATAATTTTTGATGAAGGTTATCGCTCAGGGCGCCGGGGTATTTTTGTACGGCGCCGAAAAGGACATGCTTGTCTTCCTTTTCGTACCAACATGACCTCACAACCGGTATTTCGAATACTTTTTCTCCAAAGGAGGCAATTAAGATATCCGGCGTAGTGGTTAATTTAATCATTTTTACAAAACTGACCGTTTCCGGGCAGTCTGTTTCCGGGGTGAATGTTACGGGAATACGTAACTCGAAGCAGATTTCTGTCATGGCATACCTCTTTTTTATTTGGTTTTCAAACAACAAAAAAACCAAGAGTCTCTCGAAAATCACTGAGCTTCGAGAGCTTCTTGGTTCTATGGAAGATAAAGCTGAGTTTAGTTTAGCGCAAAATGAACATTTTGTCAATAACGTTGACATATTTGTAAAAATAGCATACTATATACTTATATTTCACACGAAAAATATACTCAAAAAGAGGCTCGCGAAGCTCGTTGCTTTTGCGAGCTTCTTTTTTGTATTTTTCGCGCGGAGTACGGGCACTTTGACATTTATATACGATAATTCAACAACAGAGGAGAAAAGGTCATGAACAGGATATTGGAAAAACTGGAGCGATTGCTTCAAGAAAAGTTTCCGACGGAACACGAAACGATTACAGAGGAGAGCCGGGCGTGGGAAAAAATGTACCGCGACCGGCTTGGCATGCAAAAAACCGTGCGCTCGACGCATGGGGTGAACTGTACCGGTTCGTGCAGTTGGGAAATTCAGGTCAAAGACGGACTCGTCATCGGCGAAAAGCAGAAGACGGATTATCCGCGTACGAGACCTGACCTTCCGAATCATGAACCGCGCGGCTGTCCGCGGGGCGCAAGCGCTTCGTGGTACTTATACAGCGCGGCGCGGCAGAAACATCCGCTCGCTCGCGGCGCACTGATTACACTGTGGCGCACTGCGAGAGAAACACTCGGACCCGTGGAAGCATGGGCGTCGATTGTCGAAGATGCGGAAAAAGCGAAAAGCTATAAATCACAGCGAGGACTCGGGGGTTTTGTGCGGGTGAAGTGGGCGGAAGCGATGGAAATCATCGCCGCCGCGAACATTTACACGATTAAAAAATACGGACCCGACCGCGTGGTCGGATTCTCGCCCATTCCCGCGATGTCCATGGCAAGCTATGCCGGCGGCGCGCGATATCTTTCGCTCATCGGCGGCGCGTGCCTTTCGTTCTACGATTGGTATTGCGATTTGCCTCCGTCGTCGCCTCAAGTGTGGGGCGAACAGACGGACGTTCCGGAAAGCGCGGATTGGTACAACTCCAAATACATTTTGGTATGGGGTTCCAACGTGCCGCAGACGCGGACGCCGGACGCGCATTTCCTCACGGAAGCGCGCTATAACGGCACGAAGTCCGTCGTTATTTCGTCGGATTACAGCGAGGCGGTGAAATTCGCCGACTTATGGCTTCATCCGAAGCAGGGCCGCGACGCCGCGCTTGCAATGGCGATGGGACACGTGATTTTAAGCGAGTTCCATGCGAAAAACCGGAGTGCGTACTTTGCGGAATATTGCAAGACGAATACCGACATGCCGATGCTCGTGCTGCTTGAAGAAAAGGGCGGCATGACACAGGCTGGCAGATTCGTTCGGGCTTCCGACTTTGAAGATTCGTTCGGAGAAGAAAAGAATTCCGAATGGAAAACGGTTGCGGTGGACGAAAACACGGGAGACCTGTGCGTTCCGAAGGGAAGCATCGGTTTTCGGTGGGATGGCAGCGGAAAATGGAATCTGAAAGAAGAACACATTTCTCCGCGGCTCTCGCTTATGGGGATTGAAGACAAGGTTGTGCGCGTCGCCAGTGCCTACTTCGGAGATGATGAGCATGAAAAGGTACTCTTTCGGGAAGTTCCGGCAAGAAAACTTGTCTTAAACGGAGAAGAACGATTGGTCGCAACCGTGTATGATTTGCTTCTGGCAAACTACGGCGTCGGGCAAGGTTTTGGCTACGATGATGATGCGCCATACACGCCTTGCTGGGCTGAAAAGCATTGCGGGGTCAAAAAAGAGCTTATCGTGCAAGTCGCGCGCGAATTCGCCGAAAATGCGGATACGACGCGCGGCAAGTCGATGGTCATTCTCGGCGCGGCGATCAATCACTGGTATCACTCCGATATGGCGTACCGTGGCATTATGAATATGCTGATGATGTGCGGATGCGTCGGGCAATCCGGCGGCGGTTGGGCCCATTATGTGGGACAAGAGAAGCTTCGGCCTCAAACCGGCTGGGCGCCTCTCGCTTTCGGGCTTGATTGGTCTCGTCCTCCTCGGCAGATGAACGGAACGTCGTTTTTCTACACGCACTCGAATCAGTGGCGGTATGAAAAGCTGAATATTTCGGAAATCTTGTCGCCGATGGCGGATGCGAGTTTCGGCGAAGGTCATTTGTACGACTGGAACGTTCGCGCGATACGCATGGGATGGCTTCCGTCCGCGCCCGCTCTTGAGACAAACTCTCTCGAGCTTGTAAAAATGGCGGGAAGTGCGGGCGTAACCCCGTCGGAGTATGTCGTGACAGGCTTAAAAAACGGCACCGTCCGCTTTTCGTGCGAGGACCCGGACAGGCGCGAAAACTATCCGCGCAACATGTTTATTTGGCGTTCAAACCTTATGGGTTCAAGCGGCAAGGGGCATGAATATCTCTTGAAGTATTTGCTCGGAGCGCAGTCGGCGGTTTTGGGAAAAGAAACGGACGGAATGAAGCCGACCGAGGCGGTGTGGAGAGAGGAGATTCCGGAAGGGAAGCTCGATCTCTTCGTCGTCTTGGATTTTCGGAAATCAACGACCTTTCTGTATTCCGATATCGCTCTGCCTTCCGCGACGTGGTATGAAAAAGATGACATGAACACTTCGGATATGCATCCGTTCATTCATCCGCTTCAAGCCGCCGTGGATCCGCTCTTTGAATCAAAGACGGACTGGGAAATCTTCAAGAATATCGCCAAGAAGTTTTCGGAACTTGCGCCGGGGCATCTCGGTGTCGAGAGGGACGTCGTGCTTACGCCGCTCCTTCACGACACTCCGGGGGAACTCGGGACACCGTTCGGCGAAGTGAAAGACTGGAAAAAAGGAGAATGCGAACCGATTCCCGGAAAAACGATGCCGAGCATTGCGGTGGTGGAACGGGATTACCCGAACACGTATAAGAAATTTACGTCAATCGGCCCGCTTCTCTCAAAGCTCGGCAACGGCGGGAAAGGTATCGCATGGAACACGGAAAAAGAAGTGGAAGAACTTGGCGCATTGAACGGCCGCGTGGAAGAGACAGGCGTCTCGCAAGGACTGCCAAAGATCGAAAGCGCGATTGATGCCTGTGAGATGATACTTTTGCTTGCGCCGGAAACAAACGGCGAGGTGGCGGTCAAATCATGGAAAGCGCTCGAAAAGATTACCGGACTCGAACTCGTCGATCTCGCAGAGCCGAGAGAAGCGGAGAAGATACGGTTCCGCGATATTGTAGCGCAACCGAAGAAGATTATTTCCTCTCCGACGTGGAGCGGTATTGAATCTGAAGAGGTGTGCTATAACGCGTGTTGGACGAACGTTCATAAACGGATCCCGTGGCGCACCCTCACCGGGCGTCAGCAGTTCTATCAGGATCACGCGTGGATGATTGCCTTCGGTGAAGGATTTGCGGTCTACAAACCGCCAATTGACACGAAGACGGTGAAGTCGATGCTCGGTTTTTCCAAGGAAGAAAAGAACGGAAATAAGGAAATCGTACTCAACTGGATCACGCCTCATCAAAAGTGGGGTATCCATTCGACCTATTCGGATAATCTGCGGATGCTCACGCTTTCCCGCGGAGGACCGCACGCGTGGCTCTCGGAAGAGGACGCGTATGAGGCGGGCATTGCCGATAACGATTGGATGGAGATTTGGAACGAGAACGGAACACTCGCGGTTCGCGCGGTGGTAAGCCAGCGCGTGCCTCGCGGAATGATACTCATGTATCACGCGCAGGAAAAGAACGTGAATGTTCCGAAAGCGGAAATAAGCGGCAAGCGCGGCGGCATTCACAACAGCGTCACTCGCACGGTAGTGAAGCCGACGCACATGATCGGCGGCTACGCGCAGCTTTCTTACGGTTTCAACTATTACGGAACCGTCGGATCGAATCGCGATGAGTTCGTCATCGTGCGTAAGATGAACCAAAACGTAGAATGGTAAAATAGCATTTGCACGAGCCGTAATTTTCGCGCCCTGCACCGCCATTTTTTCTCAAAGACCGCGGAGCAGTACTCCTGTACAGCTCCCGCGGTACTTCTCGAAAAATGACGGCGCATTGCATCGAAAATTCCCGTCTCGTGCAAGTGGCTTCAATACTCTGTTAGTTAAAACCAGGAGATGAGAAAATGAAAATCAGAGCGCAAATTGCCATGGTTTTGAATCTCGATAAATGCATCGGCTGCCATACCTGTTCCGTTGTCTGCAAGAATTTGTGGACGTCGCGAAAAGGCCTTGAGTACGCGTGGTGGAACAATGTCGAAACAAAACCGGGCACGGGCTTCCCGACGAATTGGGAAGATCAGGAAAAATTTCAGGGAGGATGGATACTGAATGACGAAGGAAGATTGGAACTTCGCCAAGGTGGGAAACTGAAACTTCTCGCGAATATCTTTGATAATCCGAACATGCCAAGCATGGATGAGGATTACTACGAGCCGTTCACCTTCGACTATGAGCACTTGGAAAACGCTCCTGTGGGCCAAAAAACCCCGCCTACAGCGCGCCCGCGGTCAATGGTAACGGGCGAAAGAATGGAAAAAATTGAAAAAGGCTCGAACTGGGAAGATGATCTCGGCGGTGAATTCGAAAAACGCGGAAAGGACGCGAATTTCGAGGGAATCCAAAAAAAGATGCATGCGTTGTTTGAAACCACGTTCATGGCATACTTGCCGCGGCTCTGCGAACACTGTCTGAACCCTTCATGCGTGGCATCGTGCCCGTCGGGCTCGATATATAAGCGTGAAGAAGACGGCATCGTTCTCATTGACCAAAACAAGTGCCGCGGATGGCGCATGTGCGTTTCGGGGTGTCCCTACAAAAAGATATTTTTTAACTGGGATACGAAAAAATCCGAAAAGTGCGTATTTTGCTTTCCGCGCATTGAAACTGGACTCCCGACACTCTGTTCGGAATCCTGCGTCGGGCGGATTCGATATCTCGGCGTCATTCTGTATGATGCCGACAGAATCGAAGAAGTTGCAAGCGCAAGAAACGAACAAGACTTGTACGAAGAGCAGCTCAAGATTTTTCTCAACCCGCATGATACGGAAATTGCTCGGCTTGCGGAAAACGCGGGGATACCGGAATCGTGGATTGAAGCGGCAAGAAAATCGCCCATCTACAAAATGGCGATTGATTGGAAAATTGCGTTCCCGCTCCATCCGGAGTGGCGGACACTGCCGATGGTATGGTATGTGCCTCCACTTTCGCCCATTACGGCGGCGGCGGAAAACGGGCTTATCGAAAAAAATGGATTCTTTCCTGACATTGAATCGCTCCGTATTCCAGTGAAGTACCTCGCCAATCTTCTGACGGCGGGAAAGGAAGAACCGATAGTTTCGGCTCTGAAACGTTTGATTGCGATGCGAGAATATCGCCGCGAAAAAACCATAATGGGTACGGTGAATACTGAAATACTGTCAGAAGCCGGGCTTACCGTAAAACAGGCGGAAGAAATGTACCGGTATTTGGGAATTGCGAACTACGAAGACCGATTCGTGATACCAACGAGCCACAAGGAATACGCGCTCGATGCATTTTCCGAGAAGGGCGCGTGCGGATTTTCATCCGGCAACGGATGTGCAAAGGGCGAACCTTCCACAATGGAAGAAGTGCCGGTCCATCTTAATCTTCGTAAAAAGAATATGGAGGTATAGGTATGAAAACATACCTCGTTTTATCGCTTCTTCTCGAATATCCGAGCGCGGAATGCGTCAGTAATATCGGCGCGTTTGAGGATATTCTTCAGGAAGAAGCGAGAGAGAACGGAGGAGCGGCAAGGACGCTTGCTCCTCTCCTTGAAATGCTTCGAAATGTTCCGCTACTTTCTCTTGAAATGCAATACGTGGACACGTTTGAACACAGCAGGAGCAATTCGCTTGCTCTCTATGAACATCTCTATGGCGAAGATGCGGCCCGCGGGCTGGCGTTATCCTGCCTTCGCGAAAAGTATGCTTTGTACGATTTTGTTCCAAAAAGCGGTGAACCGCCGGACTATATTCCGGATATTCTCGAATATCTGTCCTTTCTGCCAAAAGATGAGGCGGAAAAAAGTCTCGGGAGGACGGTTCACTTATTCGCTTTTTTGAAAAACAATCTCAAAAAAAGCGGAAGTCCGTATGCATTCGTATTTGAAGCGCTGGAACAGATGTCTTTAATCAAATCACAGCACTTGGAGGTACTGTTATGAATTATTTTCTTTTTGGTATCTACCCGTATGTTGCGGTCGCCGTGTGCGTTTGCGGTTGTTGGTATCGGTACACTCACGCACCTGAAAGCTGGAAAGCGGACTCGGATTTACTGTTCGAAAGCGGTAAGCTCAAACGAATCGGATTAAAACTCTTGCATTGGGGAATATTTCTGCTTCTTGCTGGTCATGCGGTCGGGCTTTTAACCCCGCATGAAGTTTATGAACCGTTCATTTCTCCCGCACACAAGCAGATGGTTGCGATGGTCGCGGGCGGAATATTCGGAGCAATGGTCTTTCTTGGACTCACACTTCTCTTGCTCCGCCGCATCTTTTATTTGAAGATTCACAAGACGAGCAAGCCGATGGATTATGTTGTTCTCATCTCGCTTTTGCTGACGGTTACGACGGGGCTTTGGACGATACACGCTTCCTCCGGACATCCGGACGGCAGTATCATGCTCGCGCTTTCAAGTTGGGCACAACACATCGTCACATTCCGACCGGGAGCGGCGGACTTCGTAGCAAGCGTCCCGCTTATCTATAAAGTCCACGTATTTTTCGGACTCACCACGCTCTTTACGCTGTTTCCGTTCGGACGGCTTGTGCATGCGATAAGCGGTGTAGCGGTATTCGCCGTCTATCCGTTTCGCGCGGCACAAATTGTTCGCGTTTTGCGAAAACAGGTACGCTAAAATTAGTTGCTCTTTAATTACAATACACACCCGCACCGATAGAATCGGTGCGGGTTTTTTGCAAAAATCATAATAGCGCAAACAAGTAAAGCGGCTGAAAAAAAATAAAAGGGCTTGATTGATATCAAGCCCTTTTCAATATTTGCGGGATGTTATTGCGGGAATACAGAAAATATTTCCGGGTAGCAGTTGTCGCATGCCGGATCATCACATTTTTCCGTATGCTTGTTTGACGATCCCATATAGTGCTTGGCACATATATACAGTTCGACCTTTTTTCCCATCGGTATAAACCGCAACAGCAGTCTTTTCGTCCTCACAGCTTCGGTGAGCGCCCAAGTAAGCTCTTCGGCGGTCATTTCAATTTTTTTCTTTTTTAAGAGTGCACGAAGGCTAAAGAGAAAACATCCATTCTCATTATCATCGTCTATGGCCGTCAAGACAACCTCGTGCAGCCGTTTTGGTTTAAGCGGAAAACCTCTGTGTGTAGCCATTGTGTTTCTCCCACGTGTTTCAAAAAAAGGATGTCAAAAAATACGAGACTCAACTCATCACTGTATTTCTGACGAAAGAATAGTATAAGCACAAAATATTGTCAAAAAAACCGGTCTGTCTTCCGTTTATCCACAATTTGCCCGCACAGTATGCAAGGGAGTATACTTAAAATAAGAAGTCCAAGAGGCTCGCAATTTTTGCGAGTTTTTTGTTATCAATTATTTACTCACCTTACGCACGACTGGAAAGATTTGGTCGGTGAGTCCTCCCCTTGGAGGTCTCACCGCCAAATCTCCGACTCTCGGTCTCTGTTTTTGGCGGTTTCACCTCCAAGAGGAGGAAAAACCGACCAAAAACCGATACCGAGACCGTACGTTACCATAATCGTGCGTAAGGTGAGTTATTTACAAAAATCATGTCCACCACAAAACATGTCGTTAAAAGAGACGAGAAAATCGTACTTTTTGACGAGGAGAAAATTTTTCAGGCGATTTTGAAAGCGGGGAAGGCAACGGGGGATTATGAAGAGAAAAAAGCGCGGGAAATCGCCGACAGTGTGGCGCAATTCATCCAAAAATCCAAAAAAACAGAGGTGCCGGTGGAGGAAATTCAGGATATCGTGGAATTTGCCATTATGAGCGCGGGTTTTTACAAAACGGCGCGGGCGTACATCGTGTATCGCGATTCGCGCACGCGGGAGCGAGCAACGGAAAATGTGGTGGTGGAAGTGGACAAAACCATTACGGAGTATTTGAACAAGGCGGATTGGCGGGTGAATGCGAATGCGAATCAGGGCTATTCGCTCGGTGGGCTTATCCTCAACACTTCCGGGAAAATCATCGCGAATTATTGGCTTTCCTACGTGTATCCGCGCGAAGTCGGGGAGGCGCACCGCGAGGGGGATATTCACATTCATGACCTCGACATGTTTTCCGGATATTGCGCGGGGTGGAGTTTGCGGGCGCTTATTGAGGAAGGATTTAACGGCGTGCCGGGCAAGGTGGAGTCTGACCCGCCGCGGCATTTGGAAACGTGCGTGGCGCAGATGGTGAATTTTCTCGGGACGCTTCAGAATGAATGGGCGGGAGCGCAGGCGTTTTCTTCTTTTGACACCTATCTTGCGCCGTTCGTGAAGAAAGATAATTTGAGTTACAAGGAAGTGAAACAGTCCGTCCAGCAATTTGTATTCAACCTGAATGTGCCGTCGCGGTGGGGGACACAGACGCCGTTTTCAAACATCACGCTTGATTGGGTATGTCCGAATGATATGAAGAAAAAACAGCCGATTATCGGCGGCGAGATAATGGATTTCACGTACGGCGACTGCCAAAAAGAAATGGATGTTATTAACAAAGCGTTCATTGATGTGATGACGCACGGCGACCGAACCGGGCGCGTATTCACCTTCCCGATTCCGACATACAACATCACGAAAGATTTTGACTGGGAGAATGAGAATGCGCAGGCGTTGTTTGAAATGAGCGCGAAATTCGGTATCCCGTATTTCCAAAATTTCTTGAATTCAAGCCTCGATCCGAGCGATGTGCGGAGCATGTGCTGTCGGCTCCAGCTCGACCTCAGAGAGCTTCGTGCGCGCGGCGGGGGGCTCTTTGGTTCGGCGGAAATGACCGGCTCAGTGGGGGTAGTGACGATAAATCTTCCGCGCATTGGGTATCTTTCCAAGACGAAAGACGAATTTCTCTCGCGTCTCGGGCGGCTGATGGATATTGCGAAAACATCGCTTGAACTCAAGCGAAAAGTTGTGGCGGAAAATATCGAGCGCGGGCTTCTGCCATACACGAAACGCTATTTGCCGATGGGACTGCACAACCACTTCGGTACTATCGGATTGAATGGGATGAATGAAGCAATGACAAATTTTTTTGGAGAAGAGAAAGATGTGGCATCAGAAGAAGGGCGAGAATTTGCGCTAGAAATTTTGGACTTTATGCGCAAACGACTTGCGGATTATCAAGAAGAAACGGGGAATTTATACAATCTCGAAGCAACGCCCGCGGAAGGGACGACGTACCGTTTCGCGAAAGAAGACCAAAAGAGGTTTCCCGGAATTTTGCAGGCGGGAACGAAAGAAGCGCCGTACTACACGAACTCTTCGCACTTGCCGGTGAATTACACGGATGACCCCCTTTTTGCCCTTGACCACCAGGACGAACTGCAGACGAAGTACACCGGCGGGACGGTCATGCATCTCTTTTTGGGCGAGCGATTACGCGATTGGAAAACGGCGAAGAATTTCGTGAAGAAAGTGGCGGAGAATTACCGCTTGCCGTACTTCACCCTCACGCCGACGTTCAGCGTCTGCCCCGCGCACGGATATTTGAACGGCGAGATTAAGCAGTGTCCAACCTGCGACGCGGAATGCGAAATATGGTCGAGAATCGTCGGATATTTCCGCCCCGTGTCGCAGTGGAATCACGGCAAAAAGAGCGAGTTTGTTGAGCGGAAGGAATATACCGCGCCGATTCAGTCGTCGGTGGAAGTGGTGCAAGCGGTGATGGCGGAATAAAAAAAGCCCCATCCGTGGGGCATGCGAGCGGGACGGTATTAAATTTTTATGAACTCATACCAACTATGCACGACAAAAGAAATAAAACCCAAAATGGAACATAAAACAATGAAAACAGAATTACAATTTTTGTGTCAGACATATACATTTATCCCGTTTATCTAAAAAGCAGACTCTATAGTAGAGAATATCTATTTAAATAATCATTGTCAATATGCTCATTGGCGGATTCCACAAATTAACGTTGCTCGACTATCCGGGGAAAATCGCCTCTATGGTTTTTACGCAGGGGTGTTTGTTTCGCTGTCCATATTGCCACAATCCGGAGCTTATTTTTCACAAGGAAGACGGGAAGTATATTCCGGAAGAAGAAGTGCTCGGGTATCTTGAAAAAAAGAAAAATTTCCTTGAGGGGCTCGTGATTACGGGCGGGGAGCCGACGCTTCATAAAGATCTCGGCGACTTTATGTGGAAAGTAAAAAATCTCGGGCTTTCCGTGAAGCTCGACACGAACGGCGTGCGGCCGGAAATGGTCGCGGGATTCATCGCCGATGGGTTGGTGGATTATATCGCCATGGACGTAAAGCACGTATGGGAAAAATATAATGCGATTGCAAATACGAAAAAACAGGAAGATTTGGAAAATGTCCGAAAAACCTTCCGCCTGCTGCAAACCTCCGGCATCCCGCACGAATTCCGTACTACGGTTCTCCCCGGATTTCACACGGAAGAAGATTTTTCCGCTATGGCGAGATATCTGCTCCCCGGCGAAACCTACTATCTCCAAAATATCAGCTACAAAAAAACGCTTGAAAAAAATCTCGACCAAAGCAAGCGACTTGATGTGCCGAAAATCCTCGCGGGTCTCAAAGAACAATTTCCCGCGCTAGTGCTTGAGGAGCGATAGCTGATAGCGGGCAGTATGTTTTTACATCTAGCATATTCTAGCATACGCTAGAATATGCTAGATGGGCTAAAGTCTAAAAATGCTTGACCAATGTATCTATATTGTATATACTTGCGGCATGACAACGACGATACAAAAATGGGGAAACAGTCTTGCGGTGCGACTTTCAAAACATGTGGCGGAAGATGCGGATATTGAAGAGGGGAGCGTGGTGGAAGTATCCGCAAAAGATTCGGGGATCGTTATTCGCGTTGTGCCAAAGACAAAAGAATACTCGTTAAAAGAGTTGCTCAAAGGAGTGACGCCCCATAATAAACATAAGGAAGTTGACTGGGGTCCGCCCCGCGGAAAAGAAATATGGTAAAAGGAAAAAACTATATTCCCGAACAGGGCGATATCGTATGGGTGAATTTTAATCCGGCAAAAGGACATGAACAACGGGGACAGCGTTCGGCGATTGTTCTTTCGCGTACGGAGTACAATAAAAAGATCGGTCTTGTTGTCATTTGTCCCATTACCTCACAAGCAAAAGGGTATCCGTTTGAAGTTTTGGTTGATGCCGGAAAAATCAAAGGCGTTATTCTCGCGGATCAAGTCCGGAGTGTTGATTGGCAAGAGAGGAGGGTTTCATTTATTTCAAAAAGTGGCATTTCCATAATCCGCGAAGTAAAAGAAAAACTCGCCGCGTTGGTGCGGTAAACAAAAAAGCTCCATCCGTGGAGCTTGAGCACTTTTTCTTCGATGGTGTCTTTGGCTTTTTGGCTATTGAAGAACAATAAATTTTGTGAGATTATAGAGGTAAGGTTTTTTATTCACTAATTACCTTGAATTTTTATGATGGATTTTAGCTACGGGTACGTCCCTTTTATGGGCTTCGGTTTCATTTTTATGCTTCTTTTTTGGGGCCTTATTATTTGGGGTTTCGTCGCTTTTGTGAAGTGGGCGGCGGGGCAGAACGGAGGAACGCAAACAAAGAACGGAGAAGGGAAATCCGCGGTGGAAATTTTGAAAGAACGCTATGCGAAAGGGGAAATCGACAAGAGTGAATACGATGCAAAGATGAAAGATTTGAAAGATTAAATACTTCTTGTATACTGTACAAAAGAAGAAAAGATTAACAGAATAACTTCATAATTTTATGAACCCAGTCATGCATTTTGAGATTCCCGTCGCGGACATGAAGGCGGCAAAAGAGTTTTATAAGAAAGTTTTCGGGTGGAAGATAGCGAGCATGGATCCGAGTTATGCCATGATTACGACCGTCCCTGAAGGAGTAACGGTTGGTATGACGGGAGGCATTAACGGCGGCATGATGCCGAAAGCGAAGGACGCCAAAGCGCCGGTCATTGTCGTAAGCGTTCCGTCCATTGACAAGCACATTTTGAAAATTGAAAAAGCGGGAGGAAAAGTAACTTTCAAAAAAATCCCCGTCCACGACATGGGATTTTACGCGCGGTTCAAAGACCCCGAGGGGCATGTGCTGGGGTTGTGGGAAAATATGAAGAAATAAGCAAACAAAAAACAAACGTGGCGGTTCAGCCGCCACGTTTGTTTTTTTGATTCGGCCTCGCGGGATCTGGCGATTTTTGACAAAACGGCAAACACGGAGTAGCCTTAAAAAAGATTTGCAACTTTACAACTATTTAAGGAGGGAACGTGAACACATGTTTACCTGTCAATTTTTTTCATGGCGAAATACCGTCTGACGTGCAGGAAGTCATAGAGAATCTTTTACGCGACTCGGACACCGAAAAGGTCTTCAAGGAATGCAAGTTTTTGCCGCCTGTCAGCGCATGTACTTCTTGTGAAAATCATATCTACATAAATTTGTGGAACGGAAGCGGCATCCAATTTCGAATATGTTTTAACGGAGAAGAACGGCATTTCTTTTTTGTGGCACACGACAGTATCGCTTCGCGGACTGAACAAAATCGTACTTATGCAGCGCTGGAATCCGCCGCAAACTTTGCTTTTGCAGAAGAGCGAAGGAAAAATGTGAATGTGAAAACGGAGTCCGTGCTCACGCAAAGCCATGCAACTATCAAAAAACCTGAGGGAAACATTATGTCCGAAGAAAATACCCAAGAACCGGTGGCTCAACCGCTTGTTGGAAAGGCAGTAGTACCCCCTGCTGTTGCAAAGCAAAATCCTGCGGCCGAACAAAAGCCATCGCCGAAGGATTCGTTGCCCGACATCTGCAAAAAAATTCTTACCGCGATTGAGAACGACGGTGTGTCGTCAGATAATGTGCCGCGAGAATACTTGTCCGGTATTATAAAAGAGTTCTTTTCGCCGTGTCCCCCAAGAACGTTGAAACTACTGGTAGCACCCGTATACCGGCACTTACACGAACGAAGTATTATCACCGTCTCGCACTATGATCCTCGGAAAAAACCTTGGACGAACGGATATCGGCGTCCTGCCATGTATTCGCTTGATATTGTTGCCATGAAGATGTGCGCTGAGGGGAATACGGCTTTCTCTCCGAATGTGGTTCGTGAAAAGAAAACAAGAAAAACCGCACCTCCCGTTGAGTATCCGGTTTTATCGCTGGATTGCGATTCATTTCTTGCATCCCTCCAGCAAAATTTAGTGTGGGTGGATCAACAAATCCGGTCGCTTGATGCAATAATCACGGAAACGGAGACAACCTTGCTTACAGCACAAAACAAGAGAGCTGCTTTTATCGACGTAAAAGAATGCATTGTTACCGCGATAGAGGGCTTCAAAAAATTGGATGTTTAAGTTATTTTTAAAACCGCCGCGCATGGAGCGTGAGCGGTTTTTTTATGAAAGAATGTATCGGGCTACCGGGAATCGGTCACAAGTCCGAATTTGTTTGCGAACAAATTCGGCTCGCGACCCCGGCTCGTCCGCCAGCTGGCGGACTGCGCCCTTCGATTCCGGACACAAATGAAGCAGTTCATTTGCTCAGCCGACTAATTAAAAAGACCTGCAAAAGCAAGTCTTTTTAATTAGTCGGGCTGCCGGGAATCGAACCCGGTCTGCATGACCCCCAGCCATGTGTACTGCCGGTATACTACAGCCCGGTTTCTATTCTATTTTTTTACTGTAGCAAAAATATAGCGTTCTGTCTTGCTTTTCCATCTTGCTTTTGTTGGCAAAATATGCTAGGAATAACCAAGATGTCAATCTTTGACACTCTATAATTACGGGAGAAAAACATGAAAGACCTTAATTTACCTGTTTTCAGCACTATTGTTCCGGAAGAACGAGAACAACAGTTGCTGGCAGTTATCGCACGCCACCGCGCGGAAATTGAGAAACTGATACAAAGTTCTCAGTACACATGGCTAAATTTTATCCTGCCGCTTGAGGCTATGGATAACGAGTTGCATGCTTTGTGGGCGCCGTTCGCTCATCTGAAGAGCGTGGCGGATTCACGCGTGCCGCGAGATATATATGCACACTGTAAAGATGCCATTGTTTCGTTTATGGCGGATGTTTCTCAAAACGAAGGCGTATATAATGCCTTTCGAGAAATTCGTGAAGGAGAAGAATATACGCATCTTTCATCAGAGCAAAAAAAAGCAGTTGATAATGCTTTGCGAGATTTTCGTCTTGCGGGAGTACATTTACCCACCGAACAAAAAGCTCGCTACAAAGAACTCAAAATGCGACTATCGAATCTTGAGAGAACATTTCAAGAGAACTTGCTTGATTCTGCTAAGGTTTGGCATAAAGATATCACAGAAGAAGCGCACCTTATCGGATTATCTCCGATGTCTCAGGCACGTGCACGACAAAATGCGAAAGAAGCGGGGGTGGAAGGGTGGAGGCTTTTACTTGAGGGAACAACAGTACAAAACGTGATGACTTTCGCGCGCAACAGAGATTTGCGGCGCGAAGTTCACGAGGCGTGGAACACTCGCGCATCGGATCGATTTCCTGTTGTCGGGGTGGGGGATAATGCTCCGGTATACGAAGAAATTCTTTCGCTTCGTCAGAAGCTTGCGGAACTTCTTGGATTCGCCAATTATGCCGAAGTATCCGTAGCAAAAAAAATGGCGAAAAGTACCGATGAAGTCATGGGGTTTTTACAGGAGCTTGCTTCTTATGCAAAACCGAAAGCGGCGGAGGAGTACGCTGAGGTTGTAAAATTTGCGGAGCAAACGGACGGTCTCAGAGATTTTCAGATATGGGATTTATCTTACTACTCGGAACACCTAAAAGAAAAGCGGTTTTCTTTTTCCGATGAGGAAGTGCGGGAATATTTTCCCCTTCCCAAAGTGCTTGCCGGTTTGTTTGCCATTACGGAACGTCTTTATGGTATTCGTTTTATAGAATGTTTCGGCGTTGATGTGTGGCACCCCGATGTTCGTTTCTTTGAAATGCTTGACGCAAACGACACCATTATTGGCGGAATATATCTCGATTTATACGCAAGGGGAAAAGAAAAAGATGACGGAGCGTGGGCGGACAGAGCGGTTATGCGTTGGCGTATGCCAAGCGGTGATATACAAAATCCCGTAGGGTACCTCATCTGTAATTTTGAACCCCCGGCGGATGGATGCGTTGCTCTTTTGCGACACAAAGAAGTGGTAACACTGTTCCATGAGTTCGGACATCATCTGCATTATCTTTTGACAAAAACCGAAGTCTGGTCGTTATCAGGTACCGGCGGCGTGGAGCGTGACGGAGTCGAACTTCCAAGCCAGTTTATGGAGCATTTCTGTTTAGAAGAGGAAAGTATCGGTTTTATTTCCGAACATTACCAAACGGGTGCAAAACTCCCCGCAGAACTTTTTGAAAAAATGCGTGCGGTAAAAAATTTTGGCAAAGGATTGCTTGTGGCGCAACAACTCGTATTTGGGATTTTTGATTTTCGCTTGCATAAGGAGAACCCGAGAAACAGAGACGAAACACTTGACCTCTATCAGGAAATATTTAATGGACTCGTGCCGTATCTTTCTCCTGAATGGGTTCGCGTTCCAAACAACTTCTCGCATATTTTTGTGCTCGCATACGGAGCGGGGTATTACAGTTATGTGTGGGCGTTGGTGCTTGCGGTGGATGCGTTCGGCGCATTTCTCCGTGAAGACGGCACGATTGACTGGAGCATGGGGGAGAAATTTCTCAACGAAATTCTTTCCCGCGGCGGCTCGCGTGCGATGATGGAAAATTTTGTGGAATTTCGCGGACGCAAGCCCTCGGTTGACGCGCTTTTGCGGCATTATGGATTTATAGAGTAATAAGGAAGCAAACAGGGGCGGCAACTTAAGTGTAAGTTTCCGCCCTATTTTTATTGCCAATTTGCGCAGTTATGCTAGGGTATATGAGAAATCAGCCGTATTTTTACATTCGGTGGCACTTTGTCAAAAACACAAACTTCGCAATCTCATCAACCACTATCGGTAGGAAATGTTATGTCAGATATTTTACAAATGAACGACACAGAGCTCCGCGGGCTCAATCCTCGCGATGTAAGACAACTTCTTGCGCCGGACGAGGTCATACATATCGCGAAAACTCTCGGTGCATTCTGGTGCTACGATTACGAGGCGGCAAAGATTGGAAAAGTCGGCAAGCACGCGTTACTTAAATCAGGGCAACATAGCGACGGATTCTTTTTTTCGAAGATTCTTCTTGAACCGGAGAATATACGGCATATTTTTGCCCGCCAAATGGCTGCGCTCATCATGAATCTTCATGTCGGGACACCGCAGTTTATTGCCGGCGTACCGGATGGCGCTACGGCGCTTGGCCAAGATATTGCCCAAGTGCTACGCACTCAAAATGCCGCCATGCTCAAAATTAACGGAGAAATTACACTCCTTACCCATATTACAAAGGATAAATCTGTTTTGGTTGTTGAAGATTTTTGCACATGGGCGACAGGTTTTAGAGAAGCTGTTGAGGAAATACGCCTCAATGCGTCATTTCCGTGCAACATTTTGCCTTATAGTCTCGTTATCATAAATCGTGGCGGCATGAAAAGTTTTTTTTGCTCCGGACAAAAATTCACCATCGTTCCAATTGTTGAAAAAAGAATTCAAGATTGGGTTCCTGAAAAGTGTCCATTGTGCGCGCTCGGCTCGGTACCGGTTAAGCCGAAAGCGACCGATGAAAACTGGCAGGCGCTAATTACTTCGCAATTATAAAGTTTGGGGCGGAAACTGAAATTCAGTTTCCGCCCCATTTGTATGATATACTCTCGGCATGGGAAAAGTTTTACAAAAATCTTTTTTTGAGCAACCGACGCTTACGGTTGCGGAAAATCTGCTGGGGAAGTTTTTGGTGCGCGAAGGTCGTGCTTTTATGATTATTGAAACCGAGGCCTACGATGGTTTTGAAGACAAAGCGTCACACGCGAGCCGGGGAGAAACGCCGAGAAATAAAGTGATGTTCGGCGAAGCGGGCGTGTGGTATGTGTATTTTGTGTACGGCATGCACCACATGTTAAACATTGTAACGGGGGCGAAAGGATACCCGTCTGCGGTGCTCATCCGCGGAGTGGAAGGAATCTCCGGCCCCGCGCGTCTCACAAAAGCGCTCGGGATTGACCGCGCGATGAATGAGCAAAAGGCGGAACGAAAAAGCGGCTTATGGATTGAAGACCGCGGAGTTATCGTACCCAAAAACCGCATTGAGAGAACTCCGCGAATAGGTGTGGCGTATGCAGGGGAAGAATGGGCGGAGAAACCGTGGCGGTTTGTTTACAACAACGTAAAAAGATAGAAAAATGAGGAAAATAGAAAGATTGCGATTTTGGTCTTTTTTTGTTATATTATTGCAGTAAGCGGGTATAATTTAGTGGTAGAATGGCACTCTTCCAAAGTGCATATCGGAGTTCGATTCTCCGTACCCGCACTACGACGAGTATCAGGGATATGTATCAGTATCTGGAACGTCGACCGCCGTCATTCCCTGATACTTATACTATTCCCTTATACACAAAATGCCCGGGTGGCGAAATTGGTAGACGCGTACGCTTCAGGTGCGTAAGCCGAAAGGTGTGGAGGTTCAAGTCCTCTCCCGGGCACAAAATTTTCCGCGATAGCGGACAAATTTTTTGACCGGGAAGGAAGGCAAATGCTTGCCTTCCGTGAGGACTTGAAAGGCGCAGGCATATTTTTGTTTTGCGAAGCAAAGGCAAAAATGCCGAGCCGAGGAAGAGAAAAATTTCCGTCAGGAAATTTATTCGTTGACG
>CAYPFT010000008.1:0-5065 GCA_964410165.1 uncultured Candidatus Saccharibacteria bacterium | reverse complement strand
CACATTGAAAACGATTTTTCAATGTGCGCGGGAAGGAAGCAAACTGCTTTGCTTCCATGAGGACTTGAACGCCGGAAGCATGTTTTATTTCACCACAAGAGTACTTCCAATTTTATACTCCCTGCAGTCGTTAAAATTTAGGTCGTTCGCAAAAAATAAAACAGCTGAGGCAGTGCCCATGCAAATTTTTTAGCAAAAAAATTTAGTCGAAAAGCACTCGTGTCCGGTTAAATCCACAATTTAGAGTAAGAATGAGTAGGTTTTTCAAAAAACCTACTCATTCTAGTGTAAAAAATGAATAGATTTTAATAAATTTGCATAGGTTTTCTGTTGTGGTATACTTGTTTTATGGACGAAAAAGATCTTATTCCAATCAGAGAAGCATCAGAAATGCTTGGTGTTTCCATTACCACGTTGCGACGTTGGGATGAAAATGGGCGATTTCCTGCCGAAAAATCAGCAGGGGATCATCGTCGCTACTCAAAACTAAAAATTGAGCTTTACTTGAGTGATATTTTTACTTTGGCAAAAGACTGGTGTATAAATGAAATAGAAATACCTGAGAGATTTTACTGTCCGAATATCGGGGTTTTTCAGTCGAGGCTCAATAAAATGAAGATTCTTTTTGAAACCGAAAAAACTTTAGAAAACATCGCCCCTCTTGTCGGCGCACTCGTTGGTGAAATCGGGGATAATTCTTTCGCTCACAACTTGGGGAATTGGCCGGATACTCCGGGGATTTTTTTCGGTTATGACTTTGGAAAACGCAAGATTGTGTTGACGGATCGGGGTATCGGCATTTTAGCAACATTAAAACGAGTAAAACCGGAGTTACATACGCATGACGAGGCCCTTCTTACGGCTTTTACGGAAGTTATTTCAGGAAGAGCCCCGGAAGAGCGCGGAAACGGTCTGAAGTTCGTCAGAAAGGTTGTCATGGAAAACCCAATGGGGCTTTTGTTTCAAACAGGGGATGCGAAGCTTAATTTAATCAAAGATGGACGAGATCTCAAAATCCAACACGCAACGGAATATATTCGAGGATGTTTAGCCCTTTTAACTTTTTAATCCTTTTAACAATATTCATGCATGAAAATATATCTTAAAAAATTTGGGACAATGCTTATATCACGACAATCGGGCAAAGAAGCCCTTGGCGCATTTTCTCCCGTGCTGAAAGATGTCGGTGCTGATGAAGTTGTGGAAGTGGACTTTGAGGGCGTGTTTACTTTTACGCCGTCATGGGGTGCGGAATTTCTCGACCCCCTGCTTGAACGATTCGGTGAGCGGCTGGTTTTGGAGAATACGGAAAATTCGTCGGTCAAAGCCACGATTGAGTTTCTTGAGGAAACGTACCATAAGAAATTTAAGCGAGCGAAATAGTCCTCGTTTCGGTATGGTTTATAGTTGACAGTAAACTATTAACCATCAACTAAAGATTTTATTTAACCCTCATGTCCTACCTTACCCTCCCAGAAGAAAACACAGCTGCCGCCAAAGATCTCGTGGGCGAGCTCAAGGCGCGCGGGGTTTTGAAAACTCCTGCGATTGTGCGGGCGTTTTTGGCGGTGAATCGTGTCGACTTTGTCCCCGAGGGGCAGAAATTTTTCGCGTATGCCGATGAGCCGCTCCCCATCGGAGAGGGGCAGACGATTTCACAGCCGCATACCGTCGCTTTCATGTTGGAACTTTTGGCGCCGAAAGCGGGTGAGCGCATTCTTGATGTTGGGCACGGTTCCGGCTGGTCATCCGCGCTCCTTGCACACATTGTCGGCGAAAAAGGGAAAGTGTACGCCGTTGAGATCGTTCCCAAATTGTGCCGATTCGGGAAAGGAAATGCAAAAAAATATTCGGAACTTGCGGAACGGATCAAATTTTACTGCAAAAGCGCGAAGAACGGTCTTCCGAAAATCGCGAAAGAAATAGGCGATTTTGACGGCATTATCGCGGCGGCGGAAGTGGATGAAGTCCCTCACGCGTGGCGCGAACAGTTAAAAGCCGGCGGACGGCTGGTCTATCCGAAAGACGGCTCTCTTTGGAAAGAAACAAAATTACTTGGCGGTTCGACCGCCAAGTTTAAAAAGGAGGAATTTCCAGGGTTTGCTTTTGTGCCTTTTGTGAAAGAAGCCGAGTAATACGTATTATGGAACGAAAAAAACACAAATTATCTCTTCGCACATGGGTCGAAATTGACCGTGGCGCCATCAAACAAAATTACCGCACATTCCGGAAACTTTTGACGCCGCAAACGAAACTTATGGCGGTGGTAAAATCAAACGCCTACGGACACGAACTCGCCGGGTTTTCTAAAGAAACGGACAAGCTCGGCGTGGATTTTTTTGGAGTGGACTCCATTACCGAGGGGATGGCGCTTCGAAGGGAGGGGATTACGAAACCGATTTTAGTACTCGGCTACACCATGCCGGAGAATTTCAAAGCGGCATCGGAAAACAAAATAAGCATTACTGTTTCGAGCTTTGATGGGATGTCCGCACTGAAAGAAAACAAATATCCGCTCAAGATACATATAAAAATAGACAGCGGAATGCATCGGCAGGGGTTTTATCCGGACGACGCAGAGAAAGTGGTCTCTACGCTCAAAAAATTGCCGCATGTTGCCGTTGAAGGCATCTTTACTCATTTTGCCAATGCAAAAGATCCAAGCTCCCCGGACGACACCAATAAGCAGGCGGCGGAATTCAAAAAAGCCACGGACGTTTTTGAGAAAGCCGGATTGCGATTTTTGAAACACGCTTCCGCGACGGCGGGAACAATTCTTTTTCCGCGATATCACTTTGACGTGGTGCGCGTTGGCATCGGCATGTACGGATTATGGCCAGCGATGGAAGTGAAAGAAGCATTCGATAAAAAAATGAAACTTCACCCGGTACTCTCATGGAAAACCGTTGTGGCGGAAACAAAAGTCGTGCCGAAAGGAGAGGGTATTGGGTATAATTTCACCGAAATTTTCAAAAAAGACACCAAGATAGTCGTCTGCCCCATCGGATATTGGCACGGCTTTCCACGAGCACTCTCGTCTGTGGGGCAAGTGCTCGTAAACGAAGAGCGCGCGCGAGTGCTTGGGCGCGTATCCATGGATATGATTACTATTGATATAAGTGGCATTAAGAATGTAAAAGCGGGGGACGAAGTTGTACTCATCGGCAAATCCGGCAAGCAAGAAATCACCGCCGACGAATTCGCGGACTACGCCGGCACGTCGTGTTACGAGATTGTGACGAGAATCAATCCGAAAATACAGCGGGTTTTTGTGTAGACCTTGCAAACATGCTACACTTCTGTATAATGTAGCTACAAACATATTTTTTCTGACCCAGACAGACAAGCTCATACGGAAATTTAGGGACGACCCGCATTCTCTTGAATATCCCGATGTTAAGAAAATTCTCCTTTTATTTGGGTTTGAGCTTATTCCTGCGAAAGGAAGCCATGTGAAATTCAAACATGGGAAGGAAGGAGACCTCATTATTCCGGTTCATAATAATCGGTGCAAGGATTTTTACAAAAAACAGGCAAAAGATCGAATAGAAAAAATAATCAAAAACGCAAAATGAAAACACTTAATTCATACATCACCATACAAAACAAAAAGTATCCCTATGCTTTGGAAAAAAGAAAAGGCGGAGTTATTTTCGTCGAGTGCAAGGACGCCAATATCGGACAGGAATTTCTTGCCGAGGATGTGGCGGAACTTTTGATTGACCTCCCAAACCTCATTGTGGCGGAAAAAGAATATCATGATAACCGAACCGAAGTCGTCCGTTTTCGCGTATCTTCCAAAGACAAAAGGGAAATAGAAAAAACCGCCCTCAAAAAGGGGTATTCGTCGCTTTCTGAGTATATTCGCGATACGGTTATGGCATAAAAAAGCGAATAAAAAAGCCAAGCATTTCTGCTTGGCTGGTTCGTGTCGTGAATCAAACGAATGGTAGTCATTGTCGTGCGTTCCACTTACCATCTTTCTTGCGAAAGAGATTATGAGTTATTTCCATCACCTTACCTCATAATCAGGAAACCAGCTCCCGTTCATTTTTTCCAATCACAGCATGATCCATCACATGGAGTTGCAAACTTGATTTCCAATTTCTGGTGGTCTGCCCCAACTATTCCCCGGTCTAATTCGTAGGATTCTTCCGTAACACTCAGGGTGTGCTGTGTACCATCACAATTGGCGTGAAGACCAATTGCAATTTCACCATTTTCTACTTGTCTTGCTGAAAGGGTGAGTAAACGGCAGTAATTTTTTTTCATTTTCTTCTCCAAAAAGGATGGTGGCGAAATTGCCGGTATTCAATGTGCTAACTGTCTAAAATGTATCATGGAAACATGAAAAAGTCAATAAATATGTCTATATACTGTCCATGTACGTGGTGTAAAAAGTACTGTAAATAGCTATACATATGGATATTATGGAATTTAAGGAAATAGTTGTCAAAATTGTTGACTAAAATAGTGTGTAGGTGTATAATGGAAACATTAACTGATAAATTGTACGATGTATGAAAAAAAAGAATTCAAAAATCATTCCCAATAACAGCTTTACTAAGTTTTTGCTTTATACGACGCCGAACGGGCAGGTGAAAGTGGAGATTTTTTTGCGCGATGAGAATATATGGCTGACACAAGCGAAAATCGCCGAGCTTTTCGATATCGAGAGAAGTGTCGTAACAAAACACCTCCAAAACATCTATAATGACGGTGAACTTGGGAAAGAGGCAACTTGTGCAAAAATTGCACAAGTTCAAAACGAGGGAGGAAGACAAGTTTCAAGAGACGTGGAGTTTTATAATCTTGACGCAATTCTTTCCGTCGGGTATCGGGTCAATAGCGCACAGGCGACGCAGTTTCGCATTTGGGCGACGGAACGGTTGAAAGAGTACATTATCAAGGGTTTTACGATGGACGATGAACGGTTGAAGAATCCGAACACCATTTTCGGTAAGGACTACTTTGAAGAACAGCTGGCGCGAATACGAAACATCCGCTCAAGCGAACGGCGGATGTACCAGAAAGTTACGGATATTTATGCGGAATGCAGCGCCGA
>CAYPFT010000007.1:0-45719 GCA_964410165.1 uncultured Candidatus Saccharibacteria bacterium | reverse complement strand
TGTTCAAAGTTCATCCAGAGTGGTTCGAGACCCCAAAACCGAAGTCTGATAAGGGGAAAAATGTGGTGGATTATTCGATCAACTAATATTGCCCATCTATGGTAATTCCTTTGCGCTTATCTCTTTTTCTTTCCTGTTCCTTTTTGGACAGTCTTCTTGAATCTGCCCGCTGGATCTCTTTTTGGGGTTTGTTTTTTCGGCATAATTTTGGTTAATACTTATTTTTCCTATAAACTTCGGCTTTTAACAAATCATTGGCTAAGGCGTCGACCCCTCGAAAAAACGAGCTATCCTCTTGCCTGATTTTTGCTAAATAATTTTTGATTTCCTGATTCTGATAGGTTTTCAAAATATCATAAGCAAAAGCATTATACAGCATATCGTCGCTAATTAAACCAGTAATACTGACCGTATTAAGCAATTCGTAAACGCCCAAATATCGGTCAACGTCCGTCGTAGTAAATCCGCCACCGCTTTCTTTCAAAATAGGTTTATTGTCTTCAATCGCCGTAATTAGATTCGCGTTTAGGTCACTATTCAACTCTTTATTAAATTCAAGCATCAACTGTGCCGATTGATCATTTCGTAAATCTCTTATCTGAACTCCGGCGAAAATCACACCGCCAACAATAGCCACAACTTCAATGATGCGGAGTGTTTTTTCTGCATGCTTCCAATCAAGTTTTAGGAATCGGAAATTCATATATTACAATTCAATTAGCGTGTTAAGAAATTTATTGCTCGCCGACTTATCGATTTTATTGTTCGGGGAAAGAATTAGTCGTCCAATTGTCTCGCCCTCAAATTGAGTTACCCCACGAGAATTTCTGCCCGACCAATGTTTGAGCAAAATAGTGGACTTCAATAAATCGGTTTGGAACATTGAAACCAAAACTTTGTTCACTATTTTATTCGGTTCAATTCCGATGAAGTAGAACATAAATACGGATTTGTCGGTTGCCAGAAATTCGAGCAACTTATCAATGTTGTATCCTTTTGGATTTGAGCTAAGCACCATTATCTTTGTTTTGACATCCGTTGCCGTATCATATCTGTCGAATGTGCGAATATAGTCGGCAAGCCCATTTTTCGTCCTAAACCCTGGGATAATATTACTGCTATCGTGTAATGCTTTGACTAAACTTTCTCTCAGTTTTTCATCCTCACCAGCAATAAGATATTCAATAATTCTTCCTCGAATATTCACATTTTCAATAAAGCCCGCAATCAGAATTTCCGTTTTATATTTCTCAACTTTAGCGTTCAAGTCTGTTTTCAATTGTGAATATTCTTTTGATTCTACAAAATCAGCCGCTCGTTCGGGTGCATTTTTAATTACCTTTTTTGACGAAGGTGATATTTCAAATTTCTTGCCGGAAGGGCTTATATTTGTAGTTGCTTCTACGAGCCGAGCTAAGTTGCCCTCAAAGCCCAATTCAGCGTGAATACTAAATAGCTTCTCAAAATTTTCTGGTGAATTTGTTAAATCTCCAAACTTTTTTGCAATATCCGAACCGTTAATACTCCCACGGATATTATCAATCCGCAGTAGTTGAGAGCTGTGACTTATTTTTTGCAAAAAAGTTGTATTTGCTAAATAAAGGATATTCTTTGATGGCGTTATTAGGCAAACAATAAATGGCAAGTCATCATACTTTTGTAGATTTGAAAGTGAGATTACAGTATTTGAAAAACTCAAAGAGGAAGAATAGCTGAAACGAACAGAAAAGTACTTTGAATAATAAACCGATCTGTCTTTGGTCAATTTGAATTTTTTCTGCACCTCACTAATTAGGTTTGCTTTATTTGCAACCCCATCTTTCGATTTTATGAAATTGATGAATAAAACTATATCTTTGTGCATCATAGTAATTTTGGATTAAAAAGATTTTCCGATACTTCCTTCTCTTTCTTTCCGTTTCCATTCATTTGCTCATTGAGAGTATTTCGCTCCCAAAAAACACCATCGGAATATCCCTGTATGCTTTTTTCATTACCCATCGTTTCTAAACGTTTTTCTGCAAGGCAACAGTAATGCTCATCAATTTCTATACCGACATATCTACGACCAAGTTTTTTGGCAACAACCGAGGTTGTGCCTGAACCTAAGAACGGATCAAACACCACATCATTTGGCTTCGAACTAGCCAAAATAACTTTAGCAACTAACTTCTCCGGTTTTTGTGTTGGATGGTCGGTATTCTCTGGCATTGACCAAAATGGAATGGTTATATCCGTCCACACATTTGATGGAAAGGTTATTCTGTATTTTCCGTCAGCACTATCTTCCCAATCTTTCGCATCTCCATTTTGGTCTTTGTATGGGGCGATGACTTTACGTTTTATTTTTACCGCATCAACATTAAAATGATAATCGTCAGAAAGAGTACAAAACCAAATATCTTCAGAACAATTTTTCCAGTTGCTTTTTGCGCCACGACCCTTTTCGCGTTCAAAAGTAATGCGATTTTGTATTTGAAAATATTTTTTCGCTACATTAAAAATTGCCCCAGAAGATTTCCAATCACCACAGATATAAATTGAGGCATGGGGTTTTAATGTTCGTATTAGTTTTGCAACCCACGAATCTAACCATTCCTCATACTGTTCCGACTTCATTTCTTTGAACGAAGTAGCATTAAATGTTTTGTTGAGGTTATACGGAGGGTCAACAAAAACTAAATCAACAAAACTATCTGGTAAATAATCTAGCACTTCAAAAATATCTTGATGAATAGTTTTGTTTTCGATATCTTTTAGTAAAACGTGCTTGTTGATTTTAACCAATCGATCTTTCAAAACCGAAATCTCGTCATCACTCAAATTGATGGTTCTATTTCGTGGTGCTCGTTGTTTTAATAAGTTATTTTTCATTTTTTAATTTGCCCTTGAACCTTCAATAATACGCTTATTTTGCTTGGGTTCAAACTTGGACATCTGGCGGGGACGATTGCCGGAACTTTGAACCTATAGTACGGCTCAGCTACAGCAATGTTGATCGAATTATACGAAAATTGAGGCGAATTTACCAAGGAAAGCCCGATCTATTCGAAGTGCCTACTTTCGCCCAGAAGGTTTACTAATTGTATTCAAAATCTGCTGCACTTCTTCATTAGTGACTTTTGAACCAGCAAGACGCATGGATGAGCCAGTGGAAGCTATAAGGGTAGCGCGACGAAGTTCCGCCAAACGCTCCAGTGAAATGCCAGCATGCTTTTTAATATGTTTGTTTTTTGTCATATATTTAAACAATGTGTTTCTCTGCCCAGACATTCGTTCCGTCATTTACGCCATAAAAGGCTTCTTTCTTGCTCAGTAAGTTTTTGGCGGTCACAAACTTTTTCCGACCCTTTCTCATTTCCTCCTCAAAATTTGCTTCTGTAGTATAAATACTTGGAAATTTCCCGGAAGTAGTATTTATCGGATTTGTAGGATCATAAATATAAACCTTGTCTCCCTGTCGAATAACGACAAAACTATGTTCTTCAGAAAATTCATCATCTCTGTCCCAAAGAACATCACCGCTAAAATACGTGGAAGGAACGCCTTCTTGCTGTAAGTATCCTTGAGCAAGAGCGGCAATCTCGGCACATTCTGCTGTATTGGCAGTAAAAATATCGCTTAGTTTTATTTCTTTATCTTTTTCGCTATAGAGTTTCTTTCGTGCCTCTGCTCTTTCTGGATTGTCTGGGTACTTTTCTTCAAACTTTTTAGTAAAAGCGAATAAAGTGGCAAATAATTTCTCATCAATCTCAATTCCTTGTGAGCCCAACCACTCTTTTAATTTAGGTAGATCATATTTACCAGCCATTTCATGGGTCTCGGCAAGAAACTGCGTAAAGTTTTCAAAGTCGCCAGTAACTTTAATATTCGCCTCGTTAGAAAAAATACTTTCCCCTCCGACTGGGATACGGTCGCCCTCATCAAACTTTAATATCTCAAAGCAATGTCCAAAAAGCTGCTCAACCTTTTCTTTTGGTTTGGTTGTTTCTGCAATTTGCTCCGCAGGATTAAATTTTTTACCACCTTCCATGCTCATATATGTTTGGTTCGAATCCCTTCAGGGTTCTTACATTTTATCACTTTTCCGTTTTGAAATGTAGCGCAAAATAAGGAAATTTTGGCACACTATTTCCAAAACCACTGGCGGAGACGCAGGGATTCGAACCCTGGAGGGGTTTTACCCCCTACCTCGTTAGCAGTGAGGCGCTTTCGACCACTCAGCCACGTCTCCATTTGTCATAATCTATCACAAAAGCGGGAAAATTCAAAACGACAGACAACGACAGACATGATACCATTTACACCCAAGCATCTTGCGTAATTTGGATTTTTTGCTAATATGGTGGGAGCAATTTTGTCAACAAAAAATAAGGAATTTGTCATGTCAGAACCAATTAAAAAAGACATCCGGATCATCTTGGTCGTTGGCGCAAGCCCGTTGGTGAGCGTCAACCAAAAACTAATAAAAATGGAGGGGGATCGCCTCCTATACTTACAAAAAGAGATACTTGATGTAACCGGATCAATCGGGTTTCCGCGGGTGCACGAGATCAGCGCATGGGGCGGAGAACTACGCTACCCTCACGTCGCGCAAACCCCCACGAAAACCCTCGAAGAGTTCGCCCATTTTGAACGCATTGTTCTTCATGGGATTGATGGTTTCAATACGAGCGACCACCGCCATACAGACCAAATACGGCCACTGCTTTCACTTCTCGTATGGCACGAAAGCGAACATTTTACGCGGGTAAAAGGTACCGGCAGTTTTGAGTGCCTAGTATGCAAGAAAAGGCATTTTGTTAATCAGGCTCCTGATTTCTGCGAAAATGCCGGATGTTTTTCTCACGAGATAGAGAGGACGCTCTACGGCACGCGTAAAAGTGTTTCGATCGGAAAACAAATACATCGGGACACGATGTAGATAAAAAAATAACGAGCGGCATCTTGTGCCGCTCATTTTTTTACGATTCTTCCCGCATTTTCTAAAATCCTTTTCAGAAGCGCATCCCAATCCCCCCTCTTCGCTTCGGCAATGCCTTGATCAATGTGCGTCCATGGGAACAATAACCCCAAAAAATCGCTTTTGCACTCCCATGTGTTCCTGCGATAAACGATTTTTTTCGGAAACAAAAGCCATGGCATATGCGTCTTGCATACATTCGCCGATGCATTCTCCGCAGAATACCTTTCATAGTTTCGCCTGTCGCGGAAAAAAATTTCTTTTTTGCCGTCCCGGTAAAAAACGAAGGCGATATCACTTTTTCCGTCGTCGCCGTAATCAAATGTTCCCACCTCTTGAACTTTCGAAAATTTTTCGCTTAAAGGATCTAAAACGAAAGTAACGGTATAGTCATCGTGGACTTTTGTTTCGACGAACTTCCCGTATCTGTTTTCAACCCCCGAAGCGTATAATTTGAACCATTCCTCGTAGGAATTTTCTCTCTTTGAAACACAAGGTGCCGAAAGAGCAAAGCTAAAAAGAAGCAAAACTGCAAAAAAAACCTTTACGTATACCATCTCACCTCCTTACCCCGTAAAAAATACAAAACATCTGCTCCTTATATACTCAAAAGCCACAGGTTTGCGAAAGTTTTTGAGTATATAACCACGGCACTCGAAGAAAATGAAAATAAATTTTCGCTTTCTTCTCGCTTGTGGTTATAATACTACTTTTTGAACACTTGCGCCAGAACATCACGTTCCGGATCGCAGAGCGTAATTTTCTGCGCATCAAGTCCTTCCGGCGTAAGGGCGGGATACATGATACAGGACGGATCTTTTGCTGACGGCAATGCGGCAAATCCGACGGTCGTACCGAGTGCTCGTATGGCAGACTTTTCAACGCGCTCAAAAAAGATTTCCGGCAAGACCTCATCAAGCGAACCGTTCGATGCGAAACGAAGATCATGTACCGACACCAACGCGACATTCGTTCCTTCGCTCGCGCGAAGCCACGGCGTCTCCGGAGACCATCCGGAGAATGATGCCATGGGCAAGTCCGCGAAAGAGAGGAAGCGCGTCCCCTCTCCGAATTGCGCGGAAGATTGCTTTATGCTGTTGAATAAAACATCGCTGTTGTACTGCCCGCGGTGTTGATCGTAAAACGGCTCTTCTCTCGGGACATCCGGTCCGGGATTGAGAAGGGTAGTTGTAACGCCGAAAGTTTGTTCCACAACGCTTCGAATCCGCCCGAGAAGTTCCCTGTCCACCGAGCCGTACGATCCGATGAATATCTCACGAACCGGCGTTTCAGGGGGAGAAAAAAGAAATATGTCGCCGGAAATAGGCGCTTCTTCCTGAGAAAAAACCATCGCCGCGCCGGCTGACATTTCTCTCACAGAATCTGGCCGCGGGAAAGGCGGCGGAGAAATCCTGACGGAAGAAAAATAAACGATGACAAATGCCACCGTCAAGAAAAAAAGTCCGACAGCAAACAACAGCCCGGCATCCATCTTCCCTTCCGAAGAGTTCCGTATCTTTTGCTGTATCGGATACACGTAACGCATGTTTGATATTTGTGAGATCATCATAACCGGATGGTGTAAGCCGACCCTTTGGGGTGTCCATTTCCATTCTGGTACATGATTTCTTGCGATTTATTTTTTTGAACGAGAGCGATGACTTTTTCTACCAGACGTTTCGGGTCTGAATCAAAAATAATGTTGTTGTTCGTCCGGTGGCTTTCATTCATTATATATTTTATCACTTCGTCCGTCATCCACCCTCCCTCAAGCACGCCGACCGGTTTCCCGTCTTCATACGCTACCGTAAATTCGTTTATGGTTCCGATTCTTCCGCACCCGACGAATACCGCGTCCGATGCGCGCGTAAGGAGCAGATTTCTTCCCGAATACCCGAAGCCGGTATACACGATGACATCAAGATAATCCGTCGGAAGACGGTACGCCTCCACATGCTCTTTTTCGGACGATGCGGGAGAAAGCCCGATGGAAAACCCGCTTGCATCCTTCGCGCCCATTGCCGCCCAAAGCGGAAAACCGGTGGTGGCGCCGGTTACCAGTACCGCTCCCGCAAGCGTGATTTCACGCCCAAGCGCTTCGGCTTGTTCCATCGCCCCCATTCCGCAATGCCCCGTTTCCGCCGCGCCAGAAACGCAAAGTTTTATTTTATTGTACGCGTGTTTGCCATTTTTCATAAATGAGAGAGTTTTTATAGTTGATAGTTTTTTTAGGGTAACAATGAACGTTTAGTTTTATTCCGCCGACAATCCGAATTTCTCGGAATTTTCAAGTAACTCTTTTACCCCATGGAGAAAAACGTCGAAATCGGCAAGATTATTGTGCAGTATGCCGTATAATTCTTCGGGGGTGATTTCCGCGTAAAAATGCACGAGGCGGTTGCGGTAATTCGCCATCTTCGCGAGATTATTTTCGGCAAATTGTTTTTCCACGATACCAAACTCGCCGAGTTTTAATGCCGTGTCTTTGTAGGTCGTCGCCTGAGCGCCGGGTATCCGCGAAAGAATGTGCGCCGCGATATTGAACACTCCTTCAAGCGCGCGGTGAAGATGATATTGCGCAAGCTTGTACCCATCGCCTTCGCTAAATTCGGCGAACGGTAAAACACCAAGTTTTTTGAGTTCTTCTAGCTCCAACTGAATGCCGTTTGTTCGTTTCAATATGGTATCTTTTTCAAGTGTTGTATTCATGTGTGTATTTTTATTTATGCAATCCTTGCAAGAATGCCTTGATGAAAAATTTCTCGAAGCGGGGCAAAGTCCGCGTATTCCGTCATAACGCGTTCACGGAAATTTACGAAAACTTCAGGGCTTGCTTCAAAAATCGGCTTGCCGTGCTTCATCACGTGCGCGCGGAGCTCGCCGGGGGCATTGTCCAAAAAGACGATGTCTATATTGACGAGCGATTGTATTTTTGAGGAAAGAATCTCGTAGAGCGCGTCATATATCTCGGTTCTTTTTCTCTTTTGTCTTTGATTGCCGCCAGAAAGAAGCACGCCGATATCGTAATCGCTGCCCTCTCTCGCCGTCCCTATTGCCCGCGAACCGAAAAGCACCATGGCGGAAATACCGAGGTTTTTAAGCGTCTGCTGTTCTGTTTCAAAAAATGTAAAATCAGTGCTTTCCATGAGTACAGAATACCATTAAATGTGAATTATTTCAAAAAATTACTTCTCTTCTCTGCTCCTTGACCGACTGTATAAAATCCAAATTCTGCGCAAGATTTTTGTGCCATTCCGAATCGTAAAATTTCGACAGTATCTCTCCCCATTCTTTTTCCGTTTTCACGATATCGGGATGGTCTTTGTATTCTTCGCCATAATCAAAATTCGGCTCGGCGCACGAGTATTCTCTTGAATGAGCAATATCGGTTGAAAGAAGTTTTTCTTCCGCCTTTTTCCTTTGTTCTTTGTCCTCAATGGCGTAAACGCCCATAGCGCTCATGACGGCAACATCGGGATAGCCTTTTTCGATGCCGATAAGCACGTGGTCGAGTTCCATGTTCGCGGGAATTTCTCCGCGTTTTTGCTTTTCAAGCAAGGATTCTTTCGTGTCTTGGTGCCACTTAATGACGCTTTTCCAGTCCGCATCAGGCGGAGGCGGCGGAAGATTCGCAAGATGACTGTTTTTGAAAGTTGAAATATATCCGTCTTTTACATCGACAGATACCCCGAGATAGGGCGGATTTTTATGCTCTTGCACGGCACTCGGCGTAAAAATAACATCCCCTCCCGCCGTTTCTTCTCGCAGTTTTTTGAGCTGCTCCACATCTTCCGAGGTCGGGTTGTCTATAAAAAACTCCGTCTGTCCGCGAGCTCCGGCAAGAGTCAGTACCACATTCGGTTGCACGAGATACGAGCCGAGACGAGGGCCGGGTTTTTCGTAAAATTCTCTCGCGCGTTCTATCGCACGTTCAAATGATGGTTCGCCGTATTCAAGATGATTTTGTTTCGGAGAATTTTCCATGTTTGGAATTTAAAAGTCCAACTCCACGCTCTCCCCCCGCTTCGGCACGATGGCTTTCACGCCAAGGTAATCGCGAAGCCTCTGCGCGAGAAAAGACGACGCTTTTGGTTCGCCCATCACGACGAACACTTTCCGGACATTGTCTTTCATAAATTCCACGAAGTCAAAAAGTCCGTTCGTGTCGCGGTGCGCCGAATACCCGTGGATATTCACGACGCGAGCGCGAAGCTCGACTTCTTCCCCCATAATTCGAACGGATTTCGCGCCTTCCTGCATAAGCCGCCCGGGCGTTCCGACCGCCTGATAGCCGACCAAAAGGAGCGTATTGTTCTGGTCGGAGAGATAATTTTTTTCATGGTGCAAAATCCTCCCGCCGTTCGACATGCCGGAACCGGCGATGATGACTTTCGGCGCGCGAACGTTAAGGATGGCCTTCGAGTCTTCCGCATCCTCTGTAAATTTGAGCATCGGAAATTTGAACACGTCGTCTCCGGATTTTATAATCGCCTGCGCGTCGGTATTGAAGTAACTTTCATATTTTTTATAGATGGCCGTGGCTTTAATGGCGAGCGGCGAATCGAGAAAAACCGGCACCTCCGGAATGCGTTTGTGTTCAACCATGTCGTTGATTTCAAAAAGAAGCTCTTGCGTGCGTTCAAGTGAAAATGCGGGGATGAGCAAGACGCCTTTTTTCTTTATTGTGTCTTCAAGGACATCTTCAAGCAGATGTTGGCGCTCTTCGCGCTTCTCGTGGACGCGGTCGCCGTAGACGCTTTCAATGAGGAGATAATCAATATCGGAAACGTACTCGGTATCTTTGAGGAGCGGCGCGGGAGAATTACCCAAGTCTCCGGAGAAGAGTATTTTCTTAGAGTTGCAGGTAAACTCATACATGGCCGAGCCGAGAATGTGCCCCGCGTCAAGAAGCCTGACGGACAACGCGTCCGCAAGAGGCATTTCTTGATGATATGGAAGCGTTTCCCACAAAGAGAGGGCGCGTTTAATATCATCGGCGCCATAAAGCGGTTCTTTGTTTTCATGTTTCGCCTCTTTCTCCATGAGATGAAAGCCGTCTTCCATCATGAGTTCCGCGAGATCTTTGGTCGGCGGAGTGGAGTAGATTTTCCCTTTGAAGCCGGATTTTACCAGAAACGGAATCCGCCCGACGTGGTCCAAGTGCGCGTGTGTTACAAAAAGCAGGTCAATTGAAGACGGATCATATGCAAACGCCTCGCGATTTTCGTCTTCGCTCATCTTGCTTCCCTGTATCAATCCGCAGTCAATAAGAATTTTCTTCCCACCGGCTTCAAAAAGAAAGTTGGACCCGGTCGGCCCGCCTGTTCCTCCGGCGAATGTGAGTTTCGCTTTTTTTATCATGAAATATTTTTTGAATCTTATTCTTTGCTTTTATTATACACCAAAAAGAAAATAAAAACTGCCAAAACACTCCCCAATATATCAAAAAAGAGGTCGCTTGCGGTATCAACGGGATCATGCTGAGAAAGAGTGATGAATGTGTCCACGCTGAATTCAAAAAGTTCCCACCCTATTCCAATAACGGCAACGGACGAGAGGGCGACAAAAAAAGCGAGGCGTTTTTTGCGGGAAAAATTTTCTGTTTGTTTTCTGAAAAAATAGTACCAGAGAAAGAAAGACCCGACCCATACGCCGCCGAGCGTGTGCATGATCATATCAAACCACCATATTTTCCAGTACCAATAAAATTCATACGCAAAAGCATTTAGTATGGAAATACCGACAATAAGCGCGACAATGCCCCCGAAGTATGATTTTTTAATTCTACTATTCATCTTCTCTCTATCATACCATATTTCCGTAAGTCTTCCGTTGATAGGACCTACGCAGTTGGATGAGATTCGAGGCGAAACAAGGGTTTTTACGGAGATGTACTGACAGTACATTGACGGAAAAACCCGATGTTTCAACGACGAAGATCGCCAACTGCATATGTCCTATGAGACATAAAAATACCCGCCTGTTGGCGGATATTTTCCAAGCCGTCCGGAGAATTTGCTTAGCGAAATGCCAAGTGGGTGTCCTGTGTACGACACCAAGATGCCGTGCAAGTCGGACTCCCTTTTCAAAGATACCTAAGAAATTAACAGGGCGGCTTACTTATATTATACTCTCTTCCGCCGTTTATTCAAGTATCCCGTCAATATTCACGTCATACAATATTTCTTCGTTCATAAGGCGGTAGCTCAGTATCTCCCCTTCTTTGAACCAAATGGCAATTTCCCGAAGCGCTTCTTCCGGGATATCGGAGCAGTGAATAAGGTTTCGTACGGCGCGGCCGTCAACATTCGCGACGTCATACGAGTCAACCGTAAAATCGCCGCGAATCGTTCCAACATCAGACGTGAGAGGCTCCGTTCCGCCGACGAGTTTTTTTACGATTCCCACCGCGGAATTTCCTTCCCATGCCATAATAACCACCGGCCCGCAGGTCATGAAATCCGCAAGACCGTTCACGATATCGCGCCCGTATTCGATAGCGGGCTTGTCCGCTTTCTTCCCAGCCGCTTCAAGATTTTTCACCGTCCGCGCACCTTTCTCCTCGCACCACTTATCGTCTTTGTTGTAATGCTTGATCGCCTGTTCGCGGGTTGCAATGATAATTTTCAGCCCTGTGAGTTTAAGCCCCGTGCGCTCAATGCGTCGGATAACCTCGCCGATGAGCGTACGCTGAACAGCGTCGGGTTTCAACAGTACGAATGTTTTTTCTTTTTTCGGATGGTTCATAAAAAATAATCTGTTATACCGCTACGGTCTCTTCTGTATCATTCCGCGCGGAGCTACCACGCGCAAGCAGTTCTTTATTCTTTTCAATAATTTTTCTTAATTTCTCGCAATACTCTTTCCATTGAATCTGCATGACGATATTTGAAAGTCTAAATATCTCTAAAAGCATAGCAAACTTTTCTGTTTGACCGCCAGGCACGTGAAGATGTTGAGTGGCGAAATTCATGCTTTGTGTAACTTTTATATTTAACGCCTGCTTTTGCTGCTCATAGAAAAAAGGATTACTCCCTTTGTGTTCTTCTGCTTTTGCCTCGGCTTCGCTCAATATAGACTCCAGTTCATCAACAAACTCTGCCGGAGACATCTCCCCGTCTTTTTTCATCTCTTCCGGAGTTTTATTCCCCGTTGTCGGTATTTGTTCAAAATTTTCTATCCTCATAGAGTGCCATATACTTATTATTGGTAATGAAGATGCGAAGTACTTTCCCTTTCGTCTACATTTTCGGTATCTTCCTCCGGAAGCGCTTTGAGGACGCGAATAATTCCTTCTAACGTTTCTTTGTATTTTTGATACGAAATAATAGCATCCACCTCTTCCACAAGCATGGAAAGACTCTGAAAAATAGGTTCCTGAGGAAAAGGCGGCGAGTAGCGGTCCTGATATTTGTCTTTTGTTATGATCTCGGAAATTTTCCGGTTGAGCCGCGATTTCTTTCCATCTCCGTCGAGATTTTTCATCATCTCGCTTTCTCGCAACGCATTTTCCAACTCTTGAGTAAATTCCCGATTTGAAAACGGCTCGTGATTTTTTGCCGTTTCGCTTTCGCTCATGATATTTTCTTGTTCCCCGGAACGCCCCACCTCTATGTTATTAATATCTTCTATGGACATAATTCTTATCGTGAGTATAACTGTTTAATAACTTCTATTGTACCCCAAACATCGGGAAAAGCAAATATACTCGTGCTCGCTTTAATCGTGGAAAAATCACTTCTTATACTTCCCCAAAATCTCGGCTTCAATTTCCGCCCGGTCGCGGCCGTATTTCAAGTGGGAGAGTTCTTTGATGAGTCCGGCAATATCGCGATTGCCGGGGCAGTTGAAAGCCCTGATTAAATTTTTTGAACCAAAAGATTCGGCACTTTTTTGAAATCCTTAACATTGCGCGTCAAAAGAGTGCTTCCTGTCATGAGTGCCGTTGCGGCAATCGTACTGTCGGCAACTCCAAGTCTGTAAAGAGACCGAATCGTTCCGGCAATGCGCGCCAAGCGGGAATCTATGGAAATAATCGTGGTTGTTTTTAAAATATCTTCAATTTTTTTCGCCTCCCCTTCGGTGATGGCGGAATATCCAAACAACTCAATCTCGGTCATGGTGGAAACATACAGCGGAAAATTACTTTCAATAATGTCGCTCAAAATACGAACCGTTTCCGGCTCGTCTTGTATGAAATATATGATGGCGTTCGTATCAAGCGTGTGCATGGAAATCATGTGTACTTATTTCCGCTTGGGGAGTTTCCTTTCCCATTCTTTGCGCATTTTTGCGAGCTCTTTTATTGGATCCGGTTTACGATTTTTCCACATTCCCCGCGCTTGCACCCACGCCTCTTTCCTCCCCTTGGGAGTAATAAGGGGGTACAGTAACGTCGGCATTTTTGTTTTTTCTTTTGTTGTATCCATGATGTTACCCTACCACAAAACCGTTATTTTTTCAAACTAACATGGCTACCATTTACCCAAGGGAAATAATGGGGCAACACCACGCGTGTCCCGTTTTCCGCCGATGAGTTTTTTATTTCTTATACTTCCCCAAAATCTCCGCTTCAATCTCGGCACGGTCGCGGCCGTATTTCAAGTGGGAGAGTTCTTTGATGAGTCCGGCAATATCGCGATTACCGGGGCTTGGCGGATTGACTTTCATATTGAACGGCTTGCCGGGACTGCCGTTGATGAGCATTTTCATATACGCGTTATGGTTCTCGATTCTTATGATGTCGCTTTGCGTGAAGACGGGGTCGAATTGTTTCTGTAAGAATTCCGCGTCTTCGGTGCCGACGCGGAAGACCGCCATAGAGCCGACGTTGCCGAACACCGCGTCGCGGATGCTTTCCTGCAACTGCGCGATAAATTGGTGCGCGATGTTGAGCGCGAGCCGATACTTTCGCGCCTCGGATAATATCGTTGAAATAGAGTCGGTGGTAACATTCTGAAACTCGTCAATGTAAAGGTAAAAATCATTCGGTTTCTCTTCTTTGCCCACCATGTCCACACGGGAGAGCGCCGCCATGAGAATTTTCCCGACCAATATCAAACCGAGAAGGCTTGAATTGATATCGCCGAGCTTCCCCTTAGCAAGATTCACCAAGAGAATTTTCTTCTCGTCCATCACCTTGCGGAAATTGAAAGCGGAATGTTCCTGCGCAATGATGGGGCGCATGATGTCGTTTGAAATGAATACGTCGAATTTATTCGTGATGTAAGGTACATAGTTTGCGAGCGACTGATCGCCGGTCGTTTTTTCCGCATTCTCCCAAAACTGCGTAATGATGGGATTTTGGCAATGCAGGAGCTTCATCTGCCGAAACGCTTTGTCTCCGAGCACGCGGCCGATTTCCAAGAGCGTCGCGCCGCTCTCGGGATGTTCGAGGACGAGCAGCGCGGAGTTGCGGAAGTACTGCTCGAAAGCGGGACCTCCGGCGACTTTCATGTCGAACAATTTGTTGAAGATGGCGAGCATTTCGTTTACCACGAATGTTTTTTGCTCGGGGAATCGCGTGTCATACTCAAGCATGTTGAGGCCCATCGGCCGCGCCATATGGCTCGGGTCGAAGTAGATGACATCATCAATGCGCTCGCGCGGAATGTTCGCAAGGATATCCTCAATGTCCGTGCCGTGCGGGTCGATCATGCACACGCCGTCGCCGTTCGCAATGTCCTGCACGATCATATTTTTCAAGAGCGTCGTCTTTCCGGTTCCCGTCTGCCCGATGACATAAAAGTGTCGCACGCGGTCTTCTTTCGTGAAATGAATTTCTTTTTTCGCTCCGCGGTAATCATTCACGCCAAGCACCACCCCTTCTTCGGGCATATTCATCGGCGCGGGCGCTATCCCCGCACGCGCTTCTTTCAACTGCGGCATTTTCACTCCGCCCGCCGGAAAATGCATGACGGTCGTAAGTTCTTTCAAGTTCAACGGAAAACTCGAATCGCCGGAAAAAAGCCTGTAGCTAAAATCATGAAGAAGATGTTCGAGCGATCCGCCCGAGGAGAATTTCTTCCACTTGATGCCATTTCCCTGCGGATCGGTAAACTGATGGAACGCGGATTCAAGTTCATCCAATATCTGCTCCGCCCGCGCACGGCTTGAAGCTGAAGCAACCACGCGCAGGTTCGTATCGGCGATCGGAGATGCGGTTTTTGTCTCAATTCCCTTGACAGCTTCTTCATTATTTTCCGGCGGTTTGTCATCTTCCTTTTTCTTGACGGCATTCTTCGTTCCAAAGAGCGTTTCCGTCGCATTCCATAAATCACCGAGAAGAGTTTTCGGAAAATCAATCGCATCCTTCACCTTAACCCCCTGTCTGATTTTTTTGAGCGCATCTTTATACTTCCACGAATACTTCTCGCCAACCGGAGAAACAATGAGCTGTATCGCCGCGCCTTCCCCGATGCGTTCGAGTTTTGAAAACACGTTGAGAACGACACTCAAGGGGTCATGGTCAAACGTATCGTATGTTTTAAGCGGAAAAACGGCATTCTTCAATGGAACGGCGTACGCGCCCACTGATATGCCGTCTACATTAAAAACATTGTAATCGTTTTTGTTTTCCTCAATTCGGGCATTCGGAAAAACCGCGAGTGCTTGCTTTTCAAACAGCGCTTTTTTTGAATCGGGAACGGCCGCGTAAAAAATAATTTCATCGCTGTCGTGAGGAAGCGCGATTTCAAGGGTGTAATAATTTTTTTCCGAATGTTTGTCGAGCCCCGTATCAACCGACATCATCCCCGCGTAAAACTGCTCCATGGCGGAAATGATTTCCTTCATCGCTTTGTTCTTCCCTTCTTCTTCTTTACTTTGCGCCGGCAAGGAAATTTCGTAGAGCGTCATGTTGAGCCCTTGAAACAGCCGTTCCGTCCCGCGCCCGCTTGCGTCCTCCGCCTCCACCGCCTTGATATACTGCACGAGTACGCGATGAAAATCATCCTCTATGTGGGGATTTTTCAAGCCTTCCACGACGGAAAGCGCGTTCATAATGCCGCGTTCCTGCAAGATGCCGAGAAGCTCCTCCATTTGCGCATCATGCGTTTCTGGCGCAAGGTCAAGCACTATGGATTGCACTTCTTTCGCCCTCATGCGATGGCTGTCCGCAAGCACCTCCGACGGAGCGATGGTTTTATATTCGCGCAATTTTTCGGAAATAATCGCCTCCCGATTTTCAACGGGGACAGTCAGCCGCTCAAGCTGTTTTTCCTGTTCCAATACCGCCGCGCGCAAAAACTCGAGCTCCTCTTCCGGGCTCTCGAATTTTTTGTGCGTTACACCGAGATGGTCTTCCATTGAATATAATATACCACGCGTGACATTCAACGTGAAGCGTAAGAACCTGTTCAAAATTACAAGCTCCAAATATTCTTTTCAATCAAACGACTTTCAAAACCCGTTATTGAATCGAAAATACCGCTCCCGATGAGTTTCGCTTCGATTTTTTTATCAACGCCGGTAATGATGAGAATGCCGACCAAAAGGAAAAGAAGCCCTAGTCCGCGCTTGAACCACCCGCGAGGGTCTGATGCTCCGCCGAGTTTCCCGACAAAACGCTGTCCGAGCGCGGCAATCAAAATAAGCACGAGAGAAAGTCCGAGGACATACGCGAGAAGATCAATGAGCCCGAGTGCGAAACTTTGCGGAAGCACCGTTGCCAAAATGACGAAGTACGTCGGGGAGCAGGTGGAAAAAATCGGCCCGAGGGCGAACCCCATGATCACATTGCCCGCGAAACTTTTCTTTTTGTACCCTTGCGCGAGGAGGCGATTGGAACCTTGCCCGAGCCGGAATTTCGACGCGACCGTTTCCCAAGTCCCTGGAAATACCATAATGAGACCGAATCCTGCGAAGATGCCGCCCGAGAGCATACTCCACACCGATTGGGGAATGGCGATGAACGCCGTACTGACTTTCAAAAGAAATGTGAAGAGGATAATGGAAACCCCGAGCGATGTGATGATAACGAATGGCGCCAGACGGCGTTTCTCATCCCCCATTGATCCGCCGATGATAACCGGCAGAATCGGCAAGACGCACGGCGCGAGGACGGTGAGAATGCCGGCGAGAAATGAAATGAAAAACAGGGTCATGAATCTTTATTGCAAAGAAACTACAATAGTTCCGCGACAAGTGCGGCTAAGGTCGGGCTTCCTTTCCACTGCTTGATTTGATTGCCTTTCGCGTCAACTTGCACGAGCGTGTGCTGAGTCGTCACTTTATATTTCTGCTTGAGATCGGAAGAATTGTCGTAATCAACATCAAGAATGGTTACGTTTTCAGGAATGGCGTTCCGGTGCGATTCAAGATCTCCGTCCAATATGCTACACGTTGAGCACCACAAAGCGTGGAAAAACAATACCACTTTTCCGGTTTCCGCTTTCGCGATTTTTTCCGGGGCGTACGGCTCATAGGTTCCGGCTTTTGCCGCCGTTTCTGTTTCTTGCGCGGGGATGTTGTTTTCCACGGGCACCGATATGACCGCCTGTTCTGCTTCTTCTTTCGGCGCCGAAACGAGCGTTTTATAATAAATTGCGCCGCCGATAAAAATAACCGCGAGGATAGCGACGATAATACCCACAGACCCCCTCTGTATACTTTTGCGCGTATTTTTATGATTCATAAAAAACAAATTTTTATTGCTAACTATTTACCGCACCCGCACGAGGGTTCTTCTTTTTTCGCGCCGCAATGAGCGCAAGTTCCGCCGTGTCCATCAGTTTCATTTGGCTCGGCATTTTTCTCAATAGGATGATTGTGTTCTTTGTGCGCCTCGCACGGACAAGAACACGCCATGCACACTCCTTTGTTTTCTGTATTGTCCATAAAAATGTTTTTGTTATTTTAATAATTTTTAAGCAATTCCCAGCAAATCCGAAAGCCGCTTCTCGTTGAAACCGATAATCATTTCACTTCCGATAAAAATGACCGGTACGCCCATTTGTCCGCTCCGCTCAAGCATTTCCGTCCGTCTCGTCGCATCTTCCGCTACGTTGTAATCGGTAAAGGGGACATTATTCTTCTTAAAAAGTTCTTTCGCCGCATGGCAGAAATGGCACGTCGGCGTGGAATAGATAGTAACTTGTTTCATGATTATAAAAATTATGTATTAATCGAATTGTTTGATAACATTTCCTATGCGTTCCACGAGAGGCGAATCGCAAATTTTGTAGCATATCATTTGCCCCATTCTCACGGAATATACCAAGCCCCTGTCTTCGAGGCGTGCGAGCTGGTGCGATGCCGCGGACTGCGAAATGCCCGCCGCCTCGGCTATTTCCTTCACGCACATCTCTTGTTTTTTTTCTTGCACGCGCAAAAGAATGCGGAGGATTTTGAATCTCGCAGGATTGGAAATCATTTTAAGCGCCGCCACGGCGTCTTTTGTTTTTTTGTCGACCATATGAATATATGATAATACTACCATATATTCATATGTGAGCAAGTGGAAAACTACGGAATATGCAAGCGGGCATAGTTCGCGTATGCGAACTATGCCCGCTTAGAAAAATGACATGACCATGATACTGGAAAAATTGGGATTACAATACTGCTTCTTTCGCGAGTTTCCGCACCTTTTCTTCCCGACCCCGATTATACCCGCCAATCTTCCCATCCGAACGCACTACCCGATGGCATGGTATTTTCAGGTCGTAATTTTTATTCAGGATATTTCCCACCGCACGATACGCGCGAGGACTGCCCGCACGCGCCGCGACCTCTTTATACGTCATTGTCTTCCCTTTCGGGATTTTTGCCACAACGGAAAAAACTTTTTTTGTGAATGATTTCATGTTGTAAAAACCGTCCGGAACTTGGTTCCGAACGGTTTCATTTTACTACACCACGTAATTCTCGCAAATTTCCGAGAATACTTTGCGGGGCGACAATTTTCCGTCTTGCGCAAGGGTTAGCGTCGCTTCCCGAAGCACCTGTGCGGCATGGCCATGCTCCATTTTTTTTACCAGCCGCCACTTTGCCTCGTTGCGCCGTTCGGAAACTTCCAGAACGCGCGAAGGATATGCCCTGCCGCAAACAAAACATTTTGTTTCGTTGTCATGCGCGGTTGCATGGCAATACGCGCAAGAAAATCCATCAAGATAGAGCATGCTATCATCGGCAACGCCGATGCACTCGTGTTCTGCCTTGTTTTCGCCGCTCTTGCGCCAAAAATTGAAAATACTCATTGAACACCTCCCGCCTTTAGGCTCAGTTCACATAACCGCCTGTATTCAGTAAACAAAAAACTGTCTATTTTGTCAATACCTCTGGCCCCTCTTTGGTAATGAGAACGGTGTGTTCAAAATGCGCCGAGAGCGAGCGGTCGGCGGTGCGGTAGGTGTAGCCGTCTTTGTCAAGTACGATGCCGCGTTTACCGATATTGAGCATCGGTTCAATGGCTATCACCATGCCGGGTTTTAACTTCACGCCGATGCCTTTTCTCGTTCCATAGTTCGGAATGTACGGCTCTTCGTGGATTTTCCGTCCGACGCCGTGGCCTCCGAGTTCGCGCACAATGCCGTATTTTTTCGGCTTCACGAAACGTTCTATCGCACATCCGATGTCGCCGGAATGCGCCCCCGCTTTCGCCGCCGCAATGCCGATCTCAAGGGCATCTTTCGTCGCATCAAGAAGTTTCTGCGCCGCGTCCGCAATCTTCCCTACCGCAACCGTCCTGGCGCTATCGGTAACAAGGCCGTTATGAATTACCCCGAGATCAAGCCCGATGATGTCCCCCTCTTTCAGAACATGATCTTCTTTCCCGATGCCGTGTACGATTTCATCATTAACCGAAACGCACAACGTCCCCGGATAGGGGAAGCTTGCCCCATAAGGCCGATACCCTAAAAATGCGGGGGTGTCTCCTGTTTCCCTGATAAGTTTTTCCGCCAATTTGTCGAGCTCTTTCGTACTCACGCCCGGGCGCACAGCCTTTTCCAATTCATCTAAAACATACCTGAGCCGCTTCCCGCACTCGCGCAAAATTTCGATTTCTTTTTCTGTTTTTATGTACGAGGACATAAATGTAAATTACAAACTCAAAACCACAAGCTCCAAATAAACCACAAATCATAAACGCTAAAATTCAAAAACGCGACCATATGGTTTGAGATTTTTATTTTTAAATATTGAGATTTATTTGGAACTTGTAATTTGTGATTTGGTGCTTAAAAATTATGCTTCCGCCAATTTTACCAGTATTTCATCATGAACATTCTCAATCGTTTGGTCTCCGTTTATATGAAGCAGTGTTCCTTTATTCCGAAAAACATCCACCGCCGGCTCGACTTCTTTTTCGTGCACAGATAAACGTACCTTGATTTTATCTTCTTCGTCATCCGCACGGCCCTCAATAAGTTTTCTTTTTTTCAGGCGCTCCATTGAAACCTCCGCCGGTACATCAAGATATACCGCGCGGTAAGGCCGTTCAAGCCAAGACATCACATCATGAAAAAGCTCGGCCTCGGAAGGCAAGCGCCCCGCCCCTTCGTAAATAATCCCCTCTTCTGCCGGCAAATATACCACGGCTTCTTGAAACAAAAAACTCGCAAACCAATACGGCATGAGATTGCCGCTATTCATTATTCCCGCCACTTTCCGCCCAAGAAGCGTGTCCGCTTTTTGAAGTTCGCGGAATTTATCGCCGGTTGAAAAGACTTTCCAGCCGGTTTTTTCGGCAACGAGCTTGGCTTGCGTCCCTTTTCCGCTCCCCGGCTTCCCCGTCATCACCAATGTTTTATATTTTTTGAAAGCGTCTTGCATAGTTTTACTGTAGCCCAAAAACCTTATTTTAGCAAATGAAAGGGCACTTTTTTGAAGTGCCCCTGTATAGCCGATTTTTGTGCTTTTTTTGCCCCCATCGTTCTTGCAGGGGTTTGTCGTCTAACCGGAAGCCCCTTTTGCGGGACCTTGCCCAGGAAAGTTTGTCTTCCTTGACCTTTTCCCTTTTGATAATCCCGGTTCCGGAATTACCGGAGCTTCCTTGCCGCCTCCTTTCTGTCCCGCCCCCGCCGGGCCGGAAAGCTTTGAAAAATCAATCTTTCCTTTTCGGTGTGGCGACGATGTGCGCCTTTTTGTTTCTTCCTTATGCGCTTTTCGCACCTTCCTGTCGTGTCTTTCTATCGCCTCCCGCGCAAAGGGATTGCCGCTGTTCATAAGCTCGACTACTTTCCCCCACTGACCGTTCTTGACAAAGGACCGAACGAGGTTCCTTTGCGCCATCTCATCCGAAATGGCATGTTCGCGTAGTGTGGCGGGATGAGAAACCTGAGGCGTAGCAACCTCTTTTTCTTCTCCCGGTCCGGTAGACGAGGGTTTCGCTTTTTTTCCAAATTGTGGCGCTGTTTTCATCTTAAGACTCCACGCCGGTTTTTCCGGCAAAATTGGTTTGCGTGTTCGCTCTTCTTTTAAGCGACTCTAGAGAAAGAATACACCATACGGTATTTTTTGTCAAGTGTTTTTTTGCGTATGAGGTTTGTTGTGGACAAAAAAGCCGCTAGAAATATAGAAATAATGATTAATTTATACCGCTCGCGGCGCTGATACGAAGCTTCATGTCATTCAATACGTTCATAAAGGCGATGAATGCCTCATAGGGCGATTCGTAGGGGTTGAAGTATTTGTGCACATCGCCGTCGTTGAACCATTTGGTACACATGTAGTAGAGATGATCGGAGGTTTGGAGGCGGCGCCAATCATCGGTGAGTTTCCTGTCGTTTATGGAAAGCACTTTCGACTCAAGCTCATAGAGTTTGTGCGCCGCTTCCCATTGCATGGAATTGGAGAGCCATGCGGAAAGATCGCGCTCAATGTCCGCCCATGACATGAAGTTGTGAACATCAAGCTCGGACACCGCCGGATAGGCGTCCGCCGCTTCGGACGGGGTCATAAAATTATTATCCGGATGTTTCAATATCTCTCCCGGCATATGGCGCAAGAAATTAAAAATGCCGGTATCTTCCCACTGGTGTTCGCCGAAGGTTTCGTAGTCCATGAAGAGGTTTACAACATTTCCATTGCCGTTGACCTGATTGACCCAGGAAGCGAATTTCGGCGCAGTCAGAGGATGTTCATTCCATTCTTTTGAAGAGAACCGGAATGCGATATCGTCCGAAAGTTTATAGTTCTTGAGCAGGAGCTTTATCTTCTTCGTCCCCTTCGGGCGGTAGAGAAAGTTCGGACTTCGCCACCCCAAGACATGGTCGGCGCCTTCGGCGAGGATTGCTTTATACCCCATTCCTTCAACGAAGTTCGCAAGCTCGTTGTTGTAAATGAGTTCGGTATTGCGGAAGACTTTCGGCGTAACGCCAAAAAGTTTCTTAACTTTCTTTTTGTGCATCTCCACCTGGCTTCTGAACTCTTCTTTGGAATAGAGGAATGAGAGCGAGTGATAGTACGTCTCGGAAAGCACCTCCGCGCGGCCGGTATCCACGAGTTTTTTGAACGATTCGAGAGTTTCGGGAGAATACATTTCAAGCTGTTCCAAAAAGACCCCGGAAAATGAAAAACTAATCTTAAACTCCGGATGCTTCTGTAAAAGCTCAAGCATCACCGCGTTTGCCGGAAGATAGCACTTCCCCGCCACTTTTTCAATAATTTTACGGTTGTTGAGACTCGTGTGAGAATCGTCGTTGAAATACTCTCGATCGCGTCCGATGTCAAAAATACGGTACCGCTTGAGGCGAAACGGCTGATGCACTTGAAAATAAAAGCAGACGGATGCCATGAGTGAAGTTTACCTCTTTATGGAACATATTATACCATTATTTTAACTCAAATGATACGCACATTTTCCCCACACAAGAATTATTGGGAGTGCAACTACCTTTTATAGACTTTATCTCGCCAATCTATCACATAAATTCTTAAAATATTTTTTCCGTATTCAGCTTTGTAGAGTACCCGAATATCCCCTACTCTTAATTTGAAAAATCCTTGCCATTCTCCGGTGAGGGGTAAAGGTTTCGCGAGATCAAAACCGGAACAAAACCATTCAAGTTTTTTAAACACACGAACCCTGTCAACTTTATCAAGTTTCTTAAACCCACTCTCCGCATCGCTTGTGAGGCTAAAATCCCATTTACCCGTCATATTTAAAGGTATTTTCGTTTTATTTCAGATGAAGAAATAAATTTCCTCGGTTTTTTCTTGAGTTCTTTCTTTACCCAATCTTGCAACTCCAACCCAAAATCAGGGTCATTCATAACTTCGCTCATGACCCCAATAACTTTGCGCTGAATAATTTCATCTAGCTTTTTTTCTGTGATAGTTATCATATTCATGATTATTATAATACCTACTTATCGGCGTTATTGCAAATTTTTTACTATACCACATATTTTACTAATCAATGGGGTCTGACCCCAATATCTCAATATCTTCCCCAATATCTTTAACACACAAAAACCCCGACCTTCCGAAGAAGATTGGGGTTTTGTGAACCATTAGCTTGCTCTTTCCTTGCTTTCACGCAAGGTGGAGCGGGCTAATCACAAGATGGTTACTATTGCTTGATCGAGTAGCTTCCTGTCGGGAAGTTGTAGATAAGCGTACCGGTGAGATTCTTTCCGGATGATCCGTTTGTAGAAGTGTCATCCCAGTTGAATCCTGCGGAGTTAACGCTCGAGGAAACCGTTGTGTTTCCGCCGCCAGTGGTGATAGTACCGCCGACAGTACCGTACAAGCTGAGTGTTTTTGAAGTACCGGCTGTTACCGTGAAGCCATCGTAATCTGTGTTGCTTTCAAGCGTAGCGACATCCGTGCTTGAAGCCATCGTGTCTCCAACAGTAGCGAATTCACAGAAGACGATTGAAGTCGTAGCGACATTTGATCCACAGCTTGAACCGGTGACCGTGGTTGCTCCATCAGCGATACGAGGCGATGTAATCGCAAAGGTCGTGATGTTTGAGCTTCCCATTGAGAACTTCAAGTCATTAATCTTGATGTTGCCTTTGGCGTCAGCGCTGATCGTTACTTCGCCGATCTTGTTTTCAGCTCCAAGGATCAAACCGGTTCCCTGTGTCGTGTTGACAGAAACGGTCGGTTTTGAACCTACGAGTGTCATGTCAGGAGCGACTACGTTCGGAGTGATGGTTGTCGTTACGCCGCCAGATGTGTATTTCACATAAGTAAGCGATGTTGAAGCGGTCGTTCCCGGTACCGTACCGTTCGTACCGACTTCACCATAAGATACCGACACATCCTGAGTCAAACCTGAACCGCCATTCGGAACATTGAGGTTAAGACCGGTCAAGTATGCCACTCCGGAAACTACCGGCGCGGTGAACGATCCAACCTGTACTGAGCTGATAGGCGTACCCGCGCTTGCTCCAACCGTAAACTTAAGTTCAGTGATGGTAGCAGAACCGCCGGTTGATACGAAGTTGTAGACTGCTTTCGTCGCACCTACCGCGCCAGCCGCGCCGCCTGCCGCAATGTACTGGGCCGTCGTAGCTGAAGCTGTGAGAAGCGTCGGAGGATTCGTAATAGTTCCGGAAGAGAGGGTGATGGTCTGTCCTGTTATCGGGCTACCCGCGCTCGACACATTACTGCTTACTCCGATAGAAGCAACGGTGAGTATCGTCGTGATAGCGTCAGCTGTCGAGCTGGTATCAGCGATGATATCAATCGTCTTTGTCGCTCCTGGGGCAAGAGTGAAGTCAACCGAGAAGGTGTTCGTGGTCTGCGGCTGTACCGGCGTTGCACCGGATCCTGACGTTTCGGAAGTTCGAAGCGCCGAGATGTTGGTGGTTGACGCCGACGCGATTCCCGATATCGTAAGGGTCGTGATGCGGACGCTTTCAGACGAACTCTGGTTTTGGAGGACGAACGAACCGATCTTTACACCGGTAGTGTTCAATCCCGCATTCTGGCTTGCATAGCCCGTGTTCTTTGATACCGCGAGAAGTCCGGTCTGAACGGTCAGCGTGTTGCCTGTTACCGCCGGGGTGTTCAAAGTAGCGAGCGAATTCTGCCCCTGCGCATTTGACGAACCGAGTGTCAAAGTCGTAGACGCGGTACCGGCGGTGTAGTTTGCGCTTGCGGTCGTGCGGATATTCGCGCGAATCTCAAGAATGCTATCCGTTCCCGCCGGCGCAATCAACTGCGATCCGAGCTGGAACGTAAGCGGATTCGTGGCGACAAAGTCTTGCTGTGTGCCAACCTGCGAACCGTTGAAGTACAAAGTTACATCATCAAGTCCGGAAGCCGCCGGGGTCATTGAACCGAGGAAGATATTTACCGGAAGAGATGTGATTTTCACATCTTCGCCGTAAGCATGTACTTTGTACTTTGCGATAGCGACGTTTGACGCACCTCCGGTAACATTGGTCATCGCTTGGAATACCGGGTCAGGGGTGATCGTTAGGGAACCCGTATTGATGGTAACCGTTGCCGCGCCGTTCGGAATAGTCCCGGTAACCGCAACATTTACTCCCACCTGAGGATCCAGAATCATGAGATCGGCCGCCTGCTGAAGAGAGAATTGTACCGTTCGGTTTGAACCTTTCTGAACAGTCGCGCGAACATCAACCGTGTGTGAGCCGGTCGTGAGGCTCATCGGGGCCGCCATGAAATCAAAGATGGCGTAGCTTACCCCTTGAATCGGAGTTACTACACCAACCTTTCCTGAATCAACGCCGTCTATAAAGAGTTTGATATCCGAAAGCGCGTCAGCCGGAGCGGAACCGATCATTCGGAAAGCTACGTTCTTCAAACTTACAGTGCGGGTATTGATCTGGAGAGGAGCTGACCAGAAAGTGTATCCGGTTACGCCTGCGTTTACTGTCGGAGTTGCGGTCGGTCCGCCATTAGCTGTATTTGCCGTCATGGATGCCGTGGCGAGTGTTCCGCCTGCGGCGAGAGACATCGTGTTACCCATGATGTTTATCGTGGTAGCGGTTACACCCGAGGTGAAGCTTGTGAGCGCCACCGCGATGGTCTGACCGGATGTAGCGGTCGACGCAACATCAGCCTTAACGGAAATGACTTTCATTCCATTTACAACAAGACCGAGATTGTTGATAGTGATCTCGCCATTCGTGTTGAATGAGTAGCCATCGGTGATACGAGTTGCTCCATCATAGAGATACACATTGGAAAGCGTGTTCTGATCGGAGATGCCGGAGCGCTTCAGCATGACGGAGTTTACCGTACCCGCACCCGTGAACGTGAAATGCGCGAGATCGGCTGTCGCCTGTCCGACGACAATGACTCCCGTTGCCGGTGTGTCAGCTGAAAGCATGACTGATACAGGTCCGGTGCTTACTACTCCACCCGTACCGGTGCCGGTGCCAACCGTCATGGTATTCAATAATGCGCGGGATGATGCTCCGACGAATCCCGTACCTTTGGTCAAACCGACCGGGGTAAGGATTTCAGCCATATGCAATTCCTGAAATTTGATAACCGCGGCTTTGGTCTTGGCTCCGAAGTAGGTGGACTCCATTCCCGGAGAACCCGCTCCCGTTGCCGAAACCTGCGTTGCTACATTCATATTGAGAACTTTTTGAAGGTTCATGACATCCGTTCCCGTGTCCCCCATCTTGAGGTTCTTCGCGAACGTATAGGCCACTCCTCCGACGGTTGTTCCCGTCGTACCGCCCTGCATCGTTGAGAGCTGTGCCTGCAAGCTCGTAATGGTTGCAAGCAAGCTTGCAATCTGCGCTTGAAGTTCTTCAGTGGTTGCCGCGCTTGCCGTTCCGAATGACATCGTAACAGCGGTGGCAAAACCAACAAAGCCGGCGATCACTTTCGAAGCTCGTGATTTTCTCATTTTATTCATAATATGCTTTTTTAATTATTATCGCGGCAACAAACTTTTTGTCTCCAAAGAATTCGTTGCCGCCGCAAGAACGGATTAATTAGTTTCGACGACTAACTCCGCCCATGCTCTGTCGTTCCAAATTTTTAATACTCTTTGCCCTACCCCGACCAAGGTAAAGGCTTCCTGCATCAGGCGCTTGTCGCGCCCGTGCGATTCCGTAGTTCCGCGAAACAACTTCCTTGGGACTTACGTGTTTGGAGTTTTATTTTTTTCACACATCCATGCCCATATTATTGTGTGAAAAAAATATCTTAATCCAAACACGTAAGCCCAAAAAATTCATCTCGCGAGAACTTTCAAGCGACCATCTTGTGATATGTGGTTTTCAACGAACTTGCCGACCGGCAGATACGGAAAAATAAACAGCATTCAACCTTTCCTCTCAATTATATTCAATAATATAATTGACCGCAACTTACGCCAAACGCAAGTGTGGATAACTTAAGGTCTGAAACTTCCTTCGTGCAACATTCACGTACCTTTGAGTATCGCATTTTCAATATTGAAAGTCAAGCAAATGATAGCGGTGTTCGCGCCGCGCATTGCAACGCACGACTCCGATGAAACCGGATAAAGAAGGGGGCGAAAATTATATAGGGCTTACACATTGGTATTGGTAAAAGATTTGGCGGAGAGACCGCCAAAAGGGCGCGACCTGATTTTCTTGAGCGAAGCGATTAGAAAATGGAAGTACCCGTGTGGCAGACTCACCGACCAAATCTTTCCGGTCGCGCGTAAGGTGAGTTACGCCAATGAATATCGGCTCCACCGGCGATCGCCCGTTTTTTTCAAAACACCCTCTCGCACAAGGGCGCTCAGTTCTCTCTGAATGGTTTTTTCTCCACAATCGGAAAAATATCCAATAATATCTTTTATTGAAACTTCCGCGCCGTCCCCCCTGTCTTTTACACGCTGGAGGATGGTGTCGCGACGGAAAGTTTTTTCCGTTTTCATTCCCGTCGGCGCTTCTCTCGCCTGAGCGCCAGAGACGCCATCCGGATTGTCCTCTTGCCGGTGCGAAAAATTTTTGAAGGACTGCTCTTTGCCGTCGTATCCGGCAAAGCTATCATATTTTTTCAATGGTTTTTGATTACTGTCGCCGTCTGGCGCAAACGTTTCTTTTGAAAGCACTGAGGGAACGGCCGGCGGAGGCGCCGAAAAGAATTCTTTGGAAAAAACATGCCCGCTTTCAGGTGTTCCGATCTTTTGATTTTTAATAACGTCAAGAAGCGCGCGATATTCTTCCTTTATCAAGGAAGCATTCATATTCGACACGAATCCTGTTGCGGCGGCAATATCAAAAAAAGAAATTATTTTTCCGATGTCTGATACTGTCCTTTTTACACGCTGAGAAATATCGGACACTAAAAAATTGGCGTCAAACGAAACGTCCGATAAGATGCGGAGTCCGCACTCGCGAATCTGCCATTTTATCGGCTCGCTGTCCGATAAGAAACCGGTAACAAGGTAGGCGGCGGTTGCCAACTTTTCAGCCTTCTTTACTAAAAAAGAACGGGTAGTATCCGCTTCAGTATACTCAAGGTAATCTACATTTTTTAGGACACCGGCGTTGTCTGTAACAGACATTGATTGTCCTTTGTTGTTTTCTTGTCCGTTAAATTGATTCATGTCTTTTTGTGTCCTTACTATAGTGCATTATGTGTCTTTTACGGTTTATTCGTAAATTTTTATTTATGTCCAATATACCATATAAGACATAATAAATCAAGCATTCTCGGACAAACATCTGGTGGTTCAAAATATGTCCGAAAAAACAAGGGTTTTATAACCACAAGCGAGAAGAAAGCGAAAATTTATTTTCATTTTCTTCGAGTGCCGTGGTTATATACTCAAAAACTTTCGCAAACCTGTGGCTTTTGAGTATATATGAACACGGCGGGCGAAGTTTCCGGCGGCACAATTTTATGCTATAATCACTGTATGGGAAAGAAACGAAACGAAAAAGAAAGTGGGAGTACAAAAGAGGACGCTCGTGAAAAAAGGCGATCCCCGCTTTTGAAAGAAGAAACGCGATCCTCGGCTCTCGGCATAGTTTTTTTTGTTTTGGCTATTTTTTTTATATTCGCCCCCTTAGCGAAAGCCGGGGTGGCAGGAACGGTTATTTATGACGCGCTCCAAAAACTTCTTGGGTACGGCTTCTTCCTTCTGCCCGTCCTTTTTATCCTTCTCGGCGTTTCTTTTTTGCGGGCGGAGGAACACAACCTTGCCGCCCGGAGCGCCGCCGGTTCCGTGCTTTTCGTGCTCTCCGGTCTCGGGCTTTTGGCGCTCCTGCCGGGAGAAGCGCCGGGCGGTTTTTTGGGAACGACTGTTTCATATCCTCTGCTTAAACTGTTTGATATCTACATTTCAACCGTCTTTCTTTTTGCGCTTCTTGTTATTGCACTTTTGTTTCTCCTTGACACCGCGCCGCGCCGGGAACATTTTTCTTTTTTGAAAAAACTTATCCCGAAAAAAAAGCCGTATGCGGAACAAGCGGGTATCGGAATGGTTCCGCCGACGAAAACGCCCGCGCAGGAAGAAGAGTCCGCGCTGAAGGAAGCGGGGGAGGATGCTGATGAAACGGCGGCCGAGGGAGAAAAAAGAGGGATATTCGGATCGTTTAAGAAAAAAAGCGAGGAAGAGATTTTCGATGAAAAAATTTCTCACGCGAAAGAAGCGCTCTTTTTGAAAGATTTCGTCCCGCCTCCGATTTCTTTGCTTGAAAAAGACCGGGGCAAGCCCGGGGGCGGAGACGTGAAAGGCAACTTAAACATCATCAAACGCACGCTTCAACAATTCGGCATCAACGTGGAAATGGACGAAGTCTCTATCGGACCATCAGTTACCCGCTATGCGCTCAAGCCGGCGGAAGGAGTGAAGCTCTCGCGCATCGTCGGACTTCAAAATGAACTTGCGCTGAACCTTGCCGCACACCCGGTACGCATCGAAGCGCCCATCCCCGGCACCTCACTTGTAGGCATCGAAGTCCCCAACAACGCGAAGACCACCGTCGGCCTCGCTTCCACGCTGGCATCGCCGGAATTCGCGGAGTCCGCTCTTCCTCTTCTCGTTTCCCTCGGAAAAAGCATTTCCGGAAAATCACACTTCGGCAATGTGGCAAAGATGCCCCACCTTCTCGTGGCGGGCGCTACCGGCTCCGGAAAGTCGGTAACGGTGCATACGATGATCACTTCTCTCCTTTATCGCAACCCGCCTGAAAATCTTCGATTCTTTATGATTGACCCGAAGCGCGTGGAGCTTACCTTGTATAATGGCATTCCTCATCTTCTCTCGCCCGTCATTACCGATGCAAAAAAAGCCATTCAAGCTCTCCGGTGGGCGGCGGGAGAAATGGATAGGAGATACGACATCCTTGAAGCGGAAAAAGTCCGGGATATAGAGTCGTACCACAAAAATGTCCTTGGCGAATACCTGAAAAAAACACCCGGCGTAAAAAATGAACCAGAAGAAAGCATCGGAGATGAAGAAGACGGCGCGGCAGTCTGCCCCGAAAGGATGCCGTATATCGTGATTGTCATGGACGAACTCGCCGACATCATGCAGGCATATCCGCGGGAGCTTGAGGCGGCGATTGTCCGGCTCGCGCAAATGAGCCGCGCCGTCGGCATCCATCTCATTCTTTCCACTCAGCGCCCTTCGGTGAATGTCATCACCGGACTCATTAAGGCGAACATTCCTTCTCGCATCGCGCTTCAGGTTTCATCGCAAATTGATTCTCGCACCATTCTCGATACCGGCGGAGCGGAAAAGCTCCTTGGCGCCGGCGACTTGCTCTACCTCTCCGGAGAAATGTCAAAACCTTTGCGCATGCAGTCCGCTTATATTTCAGAGGGGGAAGTAAAAAAGGTGGTGAAATATCTGGTTGACTACTACCGCGACATGCCGCCGCAAGAGGTTAACTTCACCAATATGCCGGACAAAAACGCTCTCTTCGGAGCAAGCCTTGAGGAAGATGCCGCCGGAGAAGACAATTTATATGAACAAGCGCGCGAGGAAGTCATACGAAGCGGACAGGCCTCAACTTCTTATCTGCAAAGAAAACTTGGCGTCGGGTATTCCCGGGCGGCGCGCATCATTGATACGCTTGAAGAAAAAGGGGTTATCGGGGCGGGAAATGGCGCGAAACGGCGTGAGGTGCTGGTTAAAGGTTCTGAAAGTGCAGAGAGCGGTGATGAAGAAGTGTAGTGTATCTATCAAATTTTTTGTATCAGGAGACAGTATCAGTATCAGGGACGCCGAACGTTTTCGTTTTCTCCCGATGTTGATACTTATCCCTGATACTTTCGTCCCATGCAAACTAATCCCAAAAAAATATTTTCTATACTTGCCGTTCTCCTTCTCGCCGGCACGGTTCTCGGGTATGGTTATTATCGAACAAAAGATTTCCTGGAGGGACCTATCGTGGAAATAACAGCACCCGCAAACGGGCAATTACTTACCTCGGCTCTCGTTGACATAATCGGAATATCTAAAAACATCTCTTTTTTGAATTTGAATGGAAGGAAAATTTTTACCGACGAAAACGGAAATTGGCACGAGAAACTCCTCGCAAGCCCCGGGTACAATAGAATAGAGGTTGCCGCGAAAGACCGTTTCGGAAGAGATGTGACGAAGACGATTGAAGTGGTGCTGAAAGAGAATACGCAATAAAAAAGCCGAGGGGGGGGTAATCCCTCGGCTACTTCTTTACTTATCCCTATGACTTATGGTCCGTCACAACCCACGTCTCGGCTACTTGAGTAGGTTGTTCTTCTTTTATCAGTATGTGTTGGGTGCCGGTCAGATTCAGATTGTTTATCGCCGCTACCCAAATATGGTCCTTCGCTCTTGTGGTCACTGTGACCACCTCCATTTTTGAACTTTCCCCCATGCGCATTGGGGTCAAGTTCGTGAGATACTGGACTTGCCATGATGTTTCTCCTGCTATAAAGAGCTTCTACGAAATGTTAGCTCTCTATCACAGATATTACGCCTAATGTATACTTTTTGTCAAGGCCACATTCGTTTGACACCACTTTCCCCTTCCCCTATCATTAAAGAATAAAAAAATAAATACAAAAATATCATGGCGAAAAAACCTGCGGAGAAAAGAGAAACAAATTCCGGAATTGATGCGGCGATCAAAGCGATACAAACGAAATTCGGGGAGGGTGCTATCATGAAGCTCGGCGATAAACCAAAGACAGGGGTGGATGCTATTCCGACCGGTTCCATAGGACTTGATCACGCGCTTGGTGTCGGCGGGCTTCCCCGGGGGCGCATCATTGAAATTTTTGGTCCGGAGTCCTCCGGAAAAACAACGCTCACCCTGCATGTTATCGCCGAAGCGCAAAAAAGAGGCGGGATTTGCGCCTTTATAGATGCTGAACACGCACTTGATCCGGAATATGCGAAAAAAATCGGCGTCAACATCAATGAATTGCTCGTCTCCCAGCCTGATACCGGCGAACAAGGGCTTGAGATCGCCGAGTCGCTCGTGCGTTCGGGAAAAATTGACGTGGTGGTGATTGACTCAGTAGCGGCACTCACGCCGAAAGATGAGATTGAAGGCGAAATGGGTGCCCATCATGTAGGCAAGCAAGCCCGCCTCATGTCGCAAGCGCTTCGAAAGCTCACGGCAATCGTGGACAAAAGCAAAACCATCGTCATTTTCATCAACCAAATCCGCATGCAAATCGGCGTCATGTTTGGCAATCCGGAAACCCCCCCGGGCGGAAAGGCGCTCAAATTCTACACGTCCGTCCGCCTCGACATCCGCCGCATCGCGCAGATTAAGAAAGGCGATGAAGTGATGGGCAACCGCACTCGCGTGAAAGTGGTGAAAAACAAAGTCGCCGCGCCATTCCGCCAAACCGAATTCGACATCATGTTCAACGAAGGTATTTCCACCGAAGGCGAAATCATCGCTCTCGGCGAAAAGTACGGCATCCTCCAAAAATCCGGCGCGTCATACGCCTTCGGAGACGTCAAACTCGGCCGCGGATATGACGCCACCCGCCTCTTTTTGAAAGACAAAGCGAACAAGACGGTCACCAAAGAGATTCTTGCGGCAATTCACAAGAAATTTGACGAGAAAGTCGTCGAAGAAAACGGCGGTGCGGAAAACACAGAGGAAGAAGAAGCCCCGCCGGAGGAATAAAATGTAAAAAAAAATAAAAATTTGTAAAAATTGGTGAAATATGGTATTTTTTAAGCATGTTTAAAAAGAACTACAATTTCCCCGTGATAATTGAACGGGACGAAAACGGATATTTCGCCGTGTGTCCTGACTTGCAGGGGTGTTACAGCCAGGGCGACACCTACGAGGAAGCGCTTGCTAATATAGAAAACGCCATTAAAATGCACGTGGAAGACCGGCTTGCTGAAAAAGAAGAATTTATGGAGCCAATGGCGGTTATGTTTTCGACTATTCAAGTCGCTGTCTAAAAATATGCCTGAACTCCCAAAAATGACCGCCTCGGAAATAATTTCCGTGTTAGAAAAACACGGTTTTGTTTGTGTACGACAAAACGGAAGCCATAAAATTTACAAGGACTCAAATAAGAAGCGCGCGACCGTCCCTTTTCATGGTCAAAAAATACTTCACCCGAAAGTTTTAAAAAGTATCTTAAAAGACACCGGAATTTCTATAGAAGACCTTTTATAGACCTTCCTCTATTTATACGCCAACTGCAATCGCGGACGCAAGACGATGTCGCGCAAGAGCCATGCGGAAAGGACAAGAGTTGAGATTAAAAGGAGTTTGATGGTGATGTTCGTGTGGAAAAATGCGCCACCGAAGAACTGTAAATTTGCCAATGGGTCAAGCGGCGAGGGGGCATTGTGTAAAACGCTCCGTATAAAAATAAGGTTCGCAGATTGCTTTATAATCCCCAAAAGAATGAGGAGTTTCATTGAGAACGGCGAAAAAATCTTTCGGATCGCCCAAATAGTATACACCCTTCTCATTATTCTTTTTTTGAAAATTTTTGACATAGAAATATAAAATTGCAAAACACAAATTACAAGCTCCAAACAAATCACAAAAGCACAAATCTCAAACGCTCTGTTTCGTGTTGATTATTTTGAATTTAATGCTTTGTCTTACTCTGTGGTCTGCTGTTCCTGCATCATATAAATTCTCCTTAACTCTTCCTTGGCTCGAAAAATCCGGGTCTTCACCGCTCCCACCGTCTCTCCTTCCATATCGGCAATCTCTTGCTGACGATACCCCATCAAAAAATGCAGGTGAAGAACGCGGTGTAAATGTTTCGGGAGGTGCGAGAGAAGTGATGCCGCCATGTCTCGAAGCTCATTCTGCTCTTGTATCGGCGCCATGTCTGGAAGATTGTAAAAAATTTCGTCCTCAAGATATACTTTTCCGGTCGAAGTTTTCTTTCTCTTCTGGTGGCGCGTAAAGCAGGTGTTGATGAGAATCTTATACCCCCACGAACTGAACGTCGCGCCTTCTTGCGGTTCAAACTTTCGGGCATTCAAATATATCTTCGTAAATGTTTCCTGCACGACATCCTCCGCGTCTTCCCTGTTTCGAAGCACCCGACACGCTCTCCGCAAAAACGGCGCCTGATACCTTTCCACGAGCACTTCGAACACAGACGGGTGGTCGCCCGCAAGACGCAAAAGATCTTCATCGCGTAAATCTCTGTATTCCTCTTTCATGTTTTCTCTTCAATTATGATAACGACGGGATATTAAGGAAGGTTACATACTTAAGTCTATCAAGTCCGTAAAGTTTATCAAGCGAGAGCTTACCAAGTAATTACCTATGGTAGTCCTTGGTAATTTTTGACTTTTCGCCTCCTCTCGCCTAGAATACCCATATGCTTGAATACAATGAAATAACCCCGAAGAAGACTATTATTATGGATGGACAGCCCTATGAGGTGCTCTCGTCCCATGTTTTCCGCATGCAGATGCGAAAGCCGGTCAATCAGACCAAGCTCAGGAATCTCATCACCGGAAAAGTGACGGAGCGCTCTTTTCACCAGTCCGAAAACATGCCGGAAGCGGACATTGAGTCAAAAAACGTAAAATACCTGTACGAAAACCGCGGCGAGTTTTGGTTCTGCGAAGAGAAAGACCCTTCAAAACGCTTCAAGCTCGATCACGACATCTTCAGTGATGGCGCAAAGTACGTCAAACCGAATTCTATCGTAGAGGCAAGGGTGTTCGATGAAAAGATTATCGGGGTCAAACTCCCCATTAAGGTTGATTTGAAGGTTGCAGAAGCCGCTCCGGCGGTCAAAGGAGACACGGCACAAGGTGCCAGCAAATCGGTGGTCATGGAAACGGGACTCACGCTTAATGTTCCGCTTTTCATCAACGAAGGCGATGTGCTCAAAATCAATACAGAGACGGGAGAATATACCGAGCGGGTGGATAAGAAATAGTATATGGGATGAGTATAAGTATAAGGGACGAAACGATAACAAATGGGCTTTTTCTCTGCTTATTTCCCCACGAACGGAATCAATCCCATAAATCGCGCGTGTTTGACGGCGAGGGCGAGTTTGCGCTGATTTTTGGCGCTGGTGCCGGTCTTTTTGCGAGGGGTGATGCGGGCGTACGGATCCAAGAACTTCTTCAAAAGCTCCGTATCTTTGTAATCTATGTGTTTGATGTTATTTGACGAAAAGTAGCATTGTTTCTTCATATGTTTGTTATTAGTTATCGGTCATCAGTTATTGGTTTAGAATGGTATGTCTTCCAAATTTACTTCTTCTTCCGGATATTCGATGGTATCAGGCTCTTTCTTTCCTGCTGTCGGCGCAGAAGAGGCAGACTTTGGTGTGGCGTTTGAAGGCGCGAAATATCCTCCTCCTGTGCTTGTTCCGGATGCCATCGGCTGAGGTCCGAACTGGAAGTTCTCAACGACGACCTCCGAACGGTACTTCTTGACCCCATCGGGACCGTCCCAACTGCGATTTTCAATGCGGCCTTCCACGAATATCGGCTTCCCTTTTTTCAAATACTGCGCGGCGAGGTCGGCTTGAACCCCAAACATGACGACATTGTGGAAAACGGTTGATTCCTGCTTCACTCCATTTTTATCTTTCCAATTGCGACTCGTGGCAAGCCCAAAAGATGCCACCTTGGTACCTGATGGCAGTGCTTTGATTTCAGGGTCTCGCGTTAAATTTCCGTAAAGAAAGGCTTTATTTAAGTACATGAATTTTATTCGATTACCAGCTCATCAATGGTCTTATCCAGCTCCGCCTCGTCAATCTCTTGCGGCACGACGGATTTCACTTCTTCCTTGGCTGTCGGGGTGCTGATGGGCTTTGATTTTACGGCAAACGAGAACGGCTTTCGCGGGGCGGGGCTTTCTTTGGTCGTTTTCAAGATAAGGAATCGTAAAACGTTTTCGTTATTTTCAAGGGATTTTTTAACCTTGGCGATGTTTTCCGGCTCTCCTTCGAACTTGACCCAGCCGAAATACGCATTGTCAAATTGGGTGTTTTTATTGGCGATGACTTTGTACATCGGGTAAGCGAGCTTGATGAGTTTCGGCTCTTCCTCGGAAAGCACCGTACCGCCGGACACCGAAACGTGCTCTTTGACGCGACCCGCCTCGCGAGGAATGTCTTCCTCGGTAATGAACGGCAAAAGGAGGTAACTTGCTTCGTATACGCGAAGCTCGACATCCTTTTGGTCTATTTCCCCTTCGTTTACCTTTTCGGTTGTCTTATCTTTTTCCATAGCGGTTATGTTACCAAAAGAATGGACTTAATGCAAGTTTTTTTGTTTTTTCGGCTTTCATAAAAAAACCCCTTGCCATGACAGGTAAGGGGTTTCATATAGCGACTAACTTATCCGTCTATGACTTCATAGGGCGCCGTATTGCACACTTCAAGAACATCGAGAAAATCTCTCGTCTGTTGCGGAATGGCAACATTTATGAGGTAATCGCGTTCAAGGAGCTGTCCGATGGTTTTCGTCCCTTCCGCTTTGACGACACACGGACCCGCTATCGCTTCAATATAGAGGGGGGCGCGGGCAATAATCTTTTCACGATTATACCACTGTTCGCTGTCAGCAAGCTTTGGATTATCAACAAGCTGTCTTGGCGGATTGACATAGAAATCAAAAATGGCGGAAATTCCAGAACACGTTTCCTGCACTTCTTCGACAGACGCGGGCACAAGGTTTATGCTTAAACAGCTTGCTTTTGACAAATCAATTTTCCGCGCTTTTTGATTACTGGATGTCCCGCACAGGACGCTTATCTTGCCGAAAAATCCCAGCACTTCGCCACGGAGAAGCCCGAGGTCTGTCACCAAAACGCCGAAATCGTCACGAAGAGAAAATTCCTCCCTATACTCAAGGCGAAACTCTTGTAATACCCTGTCGCACTTGCGAAGCGTGGCATTATTCCACGTCGTACCAATCCATGGTCCTTGTTCGGGGTCAAAGTTTCGGCGTAATTCCAGCGTACCGTTTTCATAAACCTCCATAAGCGGAGATACTGGCGGGACGATGAGCCGAATGCCGGCATCGTGCGCCATCTGGAGCATGGGGCGAATCAAACCATTTTTCATAAGGTCATCCAAACCACGGATAGTAACGAGGCGTGTCACTTTGCCGAGCAAGCCGTTCTTTTTTATCTCGCTTATGGCAAAAGCGAGCGTTTCCAAGTCGCACGCTCCGACGGCTTCAAAGGTAAAGGGGAAAGTTTCGTTTATTTTCGTGTTTTTAAGCAGCATGTAGTCCTCCTTTAGGACAGTTACTCTGGATAGATGGTAGTGTAAAAATCGGTTTTTGTCAAAAAAAATCAGAGGCGTTTTGAATGCCCCTGACTGTTTACTAAAAATGAGTAACTTTTTCATAAAAATCATCTCACAGAACCTTCTTCCAGAAGAGAAACCCAACGTTCTCCATACCATCTCCCCTTCACAATATTGATGAGCTGACGCTGTGCGTTCTCAAAAATGAGTCCGTGCGTAAGCGTCCAATTTGTTGCCGGATTGGAAATATAAAATGCCGTCCGCCCTGTAGACGTCCCTACTCGCCATATGGTCTCAAAGATGGCCGCATCGTGACCATGCCCTATAAATATACGGATGTTCATTTTTTTGAACTCTTTGAGTCCGCCGGCCCGCTTGCCGCGAACGCCGATATCACCATGCATGGAGCAAAGAATCGGATTCTTTGAATTTCTTGGGAGAAGCAGCTTGTCCTGTCTCTCAAGCATGTTTACGCCGGGAAAACGTTTTCGGAACCACAATACAATCGGGTCTGTGGGCTTTGCTTTAATTTTATTCGGCTTCCTGTTTTTCATGTCATCAATCATATCCACAAACATGCGGGCGCCGATATCGAGGTTACGGTTGTCCTTTACCCACGAAAGCTGTTCTATATACTGAGTAACGTGTTCGGGATGATTTGAGGCAATAATGTTTATCTTGGCCGTAGTTCGCGTTAGTATCCATCGGAGTTCGGCCTCTGCCGCCAAAAGCTCTTTTTCAAGGCTATCCCACTGAAGCGGGCCTTTGTACGCGCGCCGAACGGCTTGTTTTTGCTCCCAGTGACTGACACTGTCACAATCAACAAAATCTTGAAGTACAATTTCCTTTGGTTTCAGAACATCCACTATTCCCTTTTCGCCAAAAGTAGCTTGCCGTACGACTTTGTCGGTTTTCCCCACATGCCAATCTCCGCAAAAAAGCGCGCTCACATCATCAGGTCTATGAAAAACCCCTTGCGGCGTAAACAAATCTGCGCCGCCTTTTGCGGGGTTTATATCATAAAACTCACCTTTTTTGTTGGCATGAAGCTGGCGAAAGTGAAACGCGCCGCCGTCAACCTCAATGACAATACCCGCATAATTATGTGAAGCAACCGCAAGTTCGCCGGTACGGTCTTGCTGTCCGAGGTTATCAACATGATAGTTCGGAATAGTAACCGCACCGGTCGTCATAATCGCTTTTGGATACGCGTGTCCGACACGGGGACGATGTTCAAGCTCAAGCTTAGGGGCGGCGATAATTTGAGATACTTGCCCGCCCATCTCGCATACGCGGTCCGTTAAAAACTTACCGAGCGTTGGCCTCATGCGTGTTGTAGAGAGCATTAATTTCCCCCCGCAAATCAGCAAGTCTTCAAACAAAATGTGCCCCTTGAGATTATCGGGAAATGTGCTGGTCAAAAGCCTCTGACCTATTTCCTTTTGATACACTGTTTTTACCGGACCGTATTTAATTGGTAAAACAACCAACACCGCATTTCTCTCCTTTTCGTAATGCTTAAATGATGCCCACACCCAACGGTTCAACTCAGCACTAAACTGTGCCGCGGTAATGATAAGAGTCGTAGCTGTTAGGATTTTATCAACATTAATGCGAAAAACATCGAGCTGAGCTTGTACGGAAGGCGGGACCATAATAGTCCCCCCGGTAATAGCCTTTCGCCATATCGGTTCAGGCATACCAAGCTCTGGATATTTTGTGCGGTACTCTCTATATCTGCGCGCGTCAACCTGAATCGCCGCAATTTTTTTTCCGAAGTATCGTTCCAAATCATAATTCGCGGGATACAGTTTAAAATTGTTCCACACGGTGATAAAATTAAGCATTTTCTCGTGTCCAATCCTTTCTTCGTTACTTACTTCTTTTTTCTTACTCGGCTGTTCTTTTATTTTTCCAGCAAACTTCTTGGCATCATTAGCATCTTTTTTGTTCATGACTCACCTCCTTACCTCTATTCAGATGTCAAAACTATTTATATAATAGCAAAGTTATACCTAAAGCAAAAACAATTCCTATGAAACAAAATTCTTCCATATTTCAGCATCTCGCGCTTGATTTCGTTTCTGTAACCGAGCAGGCGGCGATTGCGGCGGCGGCATGGGTGGGCAAAGGCGACGGGAAAGCGGCGGATCAGGCGGCGGTGGATGCCATGCGCACAGCCATGAACGAGATTGATTTTCACGGCACCATCGTCATCGGCGAGGGGGCGAAGGATGAAGCCGCCGAACTCTATAACGGCGAGAAACTCGGGCGCGGCACAAGCCCGATGCTCGATATCGCCGTCGACCCGCTTGAGTGTACCGACAGTGTCGCGTACGGCCGCTCAAACGCGACCACCGTACTTGCTTTCGGGCCGAAAGGGAGCCTCTACAAAGCGGTGGATTCCTACATGCAAAAAATCGCTGTCGGGCATGAGGCTCGGGGTGTTATTGATATTGATGCGCCGACCGGGGTGAATATAAAGAAAGCGGCGAAAGCGCTCGGAAAATCCGTCGGAGAAATGACGGTTGCCATTCTTGACCGTCCGCGCCACGAGAAACTCATCGAGGAAGTGCGAAAAGCCGGCGCCCGCGTAGAGCTCTTCACCGATGGCGATGTCGCCTACGCCATCGCCACCTGTTTCCGCGAATCCCCCATCGATATGCTCCTCGGCATCGGCGGAAGCACGGAAGCCGTGCTTGCCGCGGCTGCCATGAAGTCCCTCGGCGGAGAACTTCTGTGCCGATGGAAACCCAAAGACGAAACGCACATCGCGCGACTCCACGCGGCGGGCGTCACCCAAAAGACTATAGATAAAAAAATATTCTCCGTTGCAGACTTGGCAAAAGGCGCCGACATCGCCTTCATCGCCACGGGCGTCCTCGACGGCCCGCTCGCCTCAGGAGTGAATTTCACCGGAGAGCATATTCATACCGAAACACTTCTGCTCTCCACCAAACCGGGTGTAATGCGCCACATTCGAACAAAACATGGGAAAATCGGTAAAAAACTTGACAAATATAATACTATTGTGGTAGCATAAACCTACCGACGAAACCCAAGTAGCCGGTCTCGGGAAATCCGAGTTGTACATTCCACTCACTGACCTCCGGATAAACCGCGAGGCAGAAAGAAGAAAGGAGATTGACATGATACACGCATATCTTGACCTGAAGCAAATCCTTGCCGCAGGCGGCAAAATAGGCCCTGCGCCGAATACTACCGGAGGTAAAAATGTTGCTATCGGTAATTTATCTATAAACGTACCGGGAAACGAAGACTTGTATATTTACAGCAATAGTAATATTCTGCAATACGCTCTGCCGAGCGAAGTCAACCCGGACTGGGTAATGAGTTACAGTTTCCACGATAACATTTGCCCCCATCTTACCCCCAAAAGACAAATTGGGGAGTACGTTTTAGGCACAGCAAGTGCCGTGATGAGTACGACGTTCGGAAAAGAAAAATATTACTGCTTGCAACTTTCGGGGAAAAAACTTAAGGATGTACAGGGATTGTATCGGCTTATCTGCGAAGGAAAAATCTGGCCCGTGGGCGACTACGAAGCCGAGATGTCTCCGCCACCATGTCGACATATCCGCCAACTCCTCCGCGAGTTGTGGGCAATCATCCGCCGCGATGTTTCCGATGTTTCGTTGAAATTGCATAACGCTCTATAAAAAGTAGAGCAGTCACAACAAGGGACAAGCCTCACAGCTTATCCCTTGTTTTTTGTTAGTACGGCTTCTCGCTCTCCATTTCGTCCGCGTACTTCCCTTCTGCGGCGAGGGAATTCATTTTCGTGCGGAAAATGAACTCTTTCTTCTTCTCAATCTGCGTCGTGGAAGTTAGCAGAATCAAGATGGTGTCCGTCTTTGGATTTCGATTGACCGCAACAAAATATCGATTTTTCGATTGCCGTCCGGGTCCGTCAAAATCAATATGAAAATTAAAGACCGAACCCTGTTCAATACACAACGGAATTCGGACTTTCGGAGGTATTTCCATTGCGGTGAAAATTAATACCATTTCTAATAAAATGCTGCTCTCTAAATTCAAAAATTCGTGGCGAACCAAAGAGAAAAATCAGAGGTTTATCGGGATAAGCTGATGATTTTTCTCAAAGGTGCAGACCGAATTTTTGGATTTAGAGGGCTATGATTTTTTAGAAATGGTATAACGTGCAAAAAATTCGGACACTTCTTTTGTCTCTTCAAATGCTTGTTTCGCAAGTCCCAAATCAGTTTTATTTTCGTTAAAAAACCCATCGTCCTTTGCGGAAACAAAAAAGTCATCATAATCCATTTTTACTCTTTTTTTACCCGACAGAAGCTCTTTTTCGTGCTTCAACCATTCCGGATATTTGTGAGTCAATTCAGCCAGCTCAAACTGATCTTTTCCGAAAAAAACATCGTATACTTTTTCAAAACATTCGATATCTGTTTCTGAAAACAAATCGAGGTCAACCGGTTTAAGTGAAACAAAAGATTGTTTTTTCTCGTCAGCCGGTTGTATATATTTTTTTGCATACGACAAAACATCTTCCGGCATGTCCGCAAGTTCTGCCGCTCTTTTAGCAAGCGAGCCAACAGGCCCAAGCTTCATGGCCCAATACGCATCTCCGACAATCGGACGCCCGTATTTTCGCAAGTGCAAACGGTCGGCAAGGTAAATAAGTTTAATCGCTTTCATCTTATTAATCTTGCCGTCCTTCTTCCGAGCGAAAAAATTGAGTGCCTGCGTGGCTTTTTTATAGCTATTTTCAGGTAAAGTACCCATAATATGCGCATTATACCAAATTAAGCCTTACGCGTAAAATTTTTTTATTGTATCTCCTCACACCCCTAAAAAATGCAGATAATATCTCGCCCGACAGGGGTACAACCCCGCGCCCGACGACGACATAAACACGGTAGCGTTGCACAGCCCTGACTCTCGAAAAAACTTGACAACAATACAGTACTATGATACCCTAAAACCTAGTGATTCCATACAAAGGAGTAAAAAATGTATAAAATTGTAGAAGTAGAAAAAAAAGGTACGACAATCTTTGCGTTGGCAAATATGCCCAACAACAATAGATGTATTTTTGTACAAAAAGAAGGGGTATTGACTATATACTCCCTAGATAGCAGAGGTATGTGCTTCTTGAGACAACCTTTTTCTCTCAATAAAGACGGTACTGTGCAATATGTCTCGTATAAGGTACAAATCCCTGGAGGGTGGCAGACGTTCAATACACTCCCTGAAGTGCGAGTAATTCATAGACCAAAAAACACTCACCTCATGCAATTAGTCAAACAAAACGAGTTCGTTTAGCGTATACCTCAAAAAAACTAAAACTCCGCCTTGCGCGGAGTTTTCACTTTGTCGTTTTCTTCTTCATTAGTACGGCCGTTCGCTCTCCATTTCATCCATATACTTTCCTTGCGAGGCGAGGGAATTCATTTTTGTACGAAAGAGAAGCGCAGTGCGGGCTTTGGCGGTGTTTTCGTCAGATGATGTATTTTGCGCCCAGATTTTGAGTACGGGGTTTTGGATGGCGCGGGAGTATGAGAATGTCAGCTTCCACGGCAATCCTTCTATTTTGTTCATAGCGTTCAAATTCGCCGTGGCTTGCTCATCGCTCTGTCCGCCGGAGAGAAATACGATGCCGGCGAGATTGTGCGGGACGTTCTCAAGGAGACATTTGGTCGTCTGCGCGGCGACTTCTTCCGGGGTGGACTGGCGCGCGGCGGATTTTCCCGCAATCACCATGCTTGCTTTCAGGATCATTCCTTCCAACAGCACATCTTGGTCTTTCGCTTCTTCAAATGTTTTCTTCAGTATCGCCGCGGTCGCTTGGTAGGATTGCTCAATCGTGTGGTCGCCGTCTATCAAAACTTCCGGCTCGATAATGGGCACAATCCCCGCTTCCTGGCAAAGCGTGGCGTATCGCGCGAGGGCGTGCGCGTTGGTGTGAATACAAGCTACTGACGGCATCCCTCTATTGTCTCCTTCTGCAATCGTAATAACCGCACGCCATTTGGCGAACCGCGCGCCGAGCTTCACATATTCAAGAAGCCGCTCGCGCAAACCATCAAGTCCTTCCGTTATTTTCTCGCCCGGGTGCAGTGCAAGTTCTTTTACCCCTCCGTCTACTTTAATGCCGGGAATAATTCCCTTCTTCATAAGAAGTTCGGGAAAAGGAATGCCGTCCGCGGTTTTCTGGCGGATAGTTTCATCAAAGAGAATAACTCCGCTTACATACTGCTCGACCTCCGGCGCGCCGAGAAGCACCTCGCGGTACGCGCGGCGATTCTCTTCCGTGCAAGGGACATTCACCGCAGTGAAGCGCTTCTCGCATGTCCCAGCCGACTCATCCGCGGCGATAATCCCTTTTCCGACACCCATCAATTCTTTTGCGGTTTGTATGAGTTTTTCATTCATAAAAAATAAAATTTATTTTAACTTCTAGTTTTTACTTCAATCTCTCCTTTGAGCAAATCAAACTTCACTATAAAATTTTCAAAAAACCCGTTTTGTCCCACGAGTCCGTAAGGCATAATCCGTCCGGCGACATTTGGCATAAATCCTGCTTCAATTTTATACGTCCATCCTCCCACTTCAATTTCAACTTTATGGAGGTAGTAAACCGACGCTTTCCCGCCGACACCAAAAACTTCTCTCGGCTTGCCCTTTTTCATATCAAGCCCTAATGCTTCCCCTATCTCCACGTCAAAAATACACAAATCCGCACCCGAATCTACCAGCACTTCGTAACCAATGCTCGTACTACCATGCTTCAATTTTATGGGTATAACAGGTCTTTGCGTCTGCGTCCCATACCGCTTGTAGGAAAATTTCATAAAGTTCCGACGTAAGAAACAATACTCTCGGGCATACGCGTAAGAATTGGCGATTTCGCGCCTTTTTTATTGGCTTGCAAAAGCGCTTCTTTTGCAGTCTTACCCGCGCCTAAAACAGTCTGCTCATCCTCGGCAAGTGCGACCCATAAACCTTTGTATTTTTTATAAATTTTTGTCCAGTCAATAGCCATATGTGTTAAGGGTATCATACAATTTGGTTTTTACAACCTCCTTCCTATGAACAACAAAAAACGGCATTGCATCCTTTTTTGTATCTGTTATTTTTTGGTCTTCGGCAAGAAATTTCCATCTGTTATCACGCTTTTACCGATTTTTTCTTCCAAAGCAACGCGTGCGTCTTTTGCAATTTTACCTCCTTTCCTTGCAGGAATTTTATTTTCTTCCAATCCTTCTGTTTTGTCCGTTTCCGCAATTCTTCTGGTGGAAAGCTCCGCGAGGGCGGTGAAGATTAATTCTTCTTCACTCATGTGGTCGCGCAAATTTTGCGTTTTTAGACCTTTCAGATTTTTATGGTTTTTCACCGACAAGTCCGTCCACTCTTGATGTATGATATTCGTCAATATCGCAAATTCCTCTCCTTTTTTCACGCCGTGGTCGCTCCAATAATCCGTCAGCTTGTTCCTCGTTTCTTGCCCGGTCATCCGCTGTTGTATCCACTTCTCGCTTCGTCCTTGCTTCTGCCAATACTCGCGGCTTCGATTGAGAGCGATTTCAGGGTCAGTCATTTCTTGCATTCTCTCATACCCGACTTTCGCAAGCCACAGTTTAATCGGCTCGGCTTTTTTACTCGGCACAGACTGGATGAGACGCAAAATAGTTTCGGTATTTGCACAGTCGGTTAGGTAATTTTTCCCGTCAGAAGCAGTCATTTTCAGTTGGTTAATTTTTGTAACCACCTCACTCCCTTCTTTTTTTAAGTTATTTTTCAGCACTTTCCAATAATTTCTGGCATCGGAACTCACTTCAAGCGCGAGGATAATATCAACAACCGAAAAATACCACGTTTCTTTTTGCTCATCATAAACCCGCCGAATTTTATACGTTTCAAAAATCGCCAATGAGTTTGAGATATCTTTTTTCATAAAGATTTATTTAGTGCTAAAAAATCCTTATTTAGCAACGTATTTGACAAAATATAGTGTGTATGATACAGTAAAAAAGTAATAGTTTTTCAACAACCAAATAAATTGGAGAAAATCTGATGAGTATCAGCCTAACTATAATACCCCGGAATACCCGACAATTCAATCTGGAGTCTTCTCCAATCGCAAATGTACCCTGAAATGAACTCCCGTTCTTAACGCAAA
>CAYPFT010000006.1:0-49471 GCA_964410165.1 uncultured Candidatus Saccharibacteria bacterium | reverse complement strand
TTTGCGTTAAGAACGGGAGTTCATTTCAGGGTACATTTGCGATTGGAGAAGACTAAGAGTTGCATTTTATACGCGCATTTGCTATCATTATCAGTAATGAAATTCTTTGCTCAAATACTGCCCTGGGTACAGATTATTCTTTCTGTCCTTCTCGGGATCCTTATTCTTCTGCAAAGAAGCGACGCGAGCCTTGGGAGTGCGTTCGGAGGGAGCGATTCTTCTACGATGTTCCAAAGAAGGGGCGCCGAAAAAATCCTTTTTAATGCGGCCATAGCGGTAGCCGTTCTTTTCGCGCTTTCTGCGCTCGCCGCACTCGTTATCTCTCGATAAATTTTAATTTCATCGAACTGAACATCCTTATCTTACGGCATCTGACGGGGATCGAACTTTCAACATTTTTTATTTTCATTAGGACTTACGCACACGGGCGTATACTTGCCAAAGTTTGCGTATCTCGCTCACTGTATTTATATACACCTCGCTCCGTTTCTCGATTTTGTCGGCGTATCTCATCCAAGTGCGTAAGTCCTATTCATAAATTTCTCATTGGAAATTATATAGCCGATTCCGTAATTTTACTTTACTTATTTTCGTGGACATGCATAACGAAGAAATGCAAGAGACGCAAAAACCGCCGGAGAATTTTGGGTTATTGCCTCTTAAAAAGAAAGCGGCGCTCGCCATGAGTTCCTTTTCAAAAACGGAAAAAATACTTTTCTGGTTTTTTGTTGCATGTGCCATCGTGAGCGGAGGGATGATTTTTTCCAGCATCAATCAATCCTTCATGGTTTCCATACCGGCGCGGGGCGGTTCTTTTTCTGAAGGGATCATAGGAACGCCTCGATTTATCAATCCCGTTCTTGCTCTTTCGGACGCCGACAAGGATCTTACCTCGCTTGTGTATTCCGGATTGCTTCGGTCGGGGAAAAACGGGGAACTCGTTTTGGATCTGGCGGAAACATACGAAATTTCACCCGACGGCCTCGTCTATACGTTTACCCTGAAACCGAACCTTCACTGGAGCGACGAGGTGCTTCTAACCGCCGAGGATGTGCGGTTTACCATCGAAAAGATACAAGATCCGAATATGCGGAGTCCGAAGAAACCGGCATGGGAAGGGGTAACGGCTACGGCACCCGACGATCGAACAATCGTATTTACCCTCAAAAAACCATACGCCCCTTTCTTGGAAAACCTGACGGTCGGAATTCTCCCAAAGCATATTTGGGGCGCGCTTTCCGCGGAAGAGTTCGGATTCAGTTCCTATAATACGCATCCTGTCGGATCAGGGCCGTATGCGGTGGAAGAAATCACGCAAAACCGTTCGGGGATTCCGGAAAGTTATCGCTTGGCGCCATTTACGGAGTTTGCGGGGGGAACTCCTTTCATCAGCCGAATAGAAATACATTTTTACTCCGGCGAAGAGGACATGATCAAAGCTTACAAAAAAAGAGAGGTGAGAGCGATAAGCGCCATATCTCCTCAAAATGCTCTTCTGCTCGAAAAGGCCGGCGAACGCGTGGAGCGCACTCCCCTTCCGCGAACCTTCGCCGTCTTCTTAAACCAAAATGAACAGGGGGTATTCACCGACCTAAACGTCCGGCAAGCGCTTGAGAAAAGTATCGACAAGGACGCGATAATCGGTTCGGTGCTTTTTGGGTACGGAGCAAAATTGCACGGACCGCTTCCGCCGGGTGTTGTCGGATTTACCGACGCCAATTCCTCCGACGCCGGCGCGGAAACAGCCGCGGCGGTGGAAGAAGAACGGATCGGCGCTGCAAAAAATATATTGGCGAAAAGCGGGTGGCGCTACAATGAAGAAACGGGCGTAATGGAAAAAACCAAAAAAGGATCGGGGAAAAATGCGAAAAAAACCGTAGAGACTCTTTCTTTCTCTCTTTCGACTTCCGATGCGCCGGAACTTCGACAGGCGGCCGACATGCTCAAAAAAGAATGGGAGAAAATGGGAGCGCGTGTTGAGCTTAAAGTTTTTGAGTCTGGCGATTTGAATCAAAATGTTATCCGCCCGAGAAAATATGATGCGCTCTTATTCGGGGAGGTCGTTGGGAGAGATCCGGACCCGTACGCCTTTTGGCATTCATCGCAACGTTTCGACCCCGGATTGAATATCGCCTTATATGCGAACATTGCTTCCGACAAGCTCCTTGAAAAGGCGCGTAACGTGCCGGACGAACAAGAAAGAGCCGCGCTCTACCATTCATTTGAAGAAGAAGTGAAAAAAGATGCTCCAGCCGTATTTCTGTATAGCCCAAGCTTTATTTATATATTGCCGAAAAACATACGGGGAGAGGATATCGCGAGAATTACCTTTCCGTCGGAAAGATTTTCCCGTATTAATGACTGGTACATCGAAACGGAAAACGTGTGGAGAGTATTCGCTCCGAAACAATAACGAGGACTTACGCGCTTGGATGAGATACGCCGCCAATCCGCCAGCTGGCGGAGAGAAACGGAGAAAGGCGTATATACATACGGTGAACGAGATACGCAACCTTTGGCAAGTATACGCCCGGGCGCGTAAGTCCTAATCTTACAAAATTAACAAGGCATTGCAACAAAACATATGCAGAATGAAGAAAAAAGAAGAGTTCCGATACAAGGAATGCGTCGGCCCATGGGCATGGAATCCCGGACGGCGGGAAGCGGCGGGACGGTGCCGTCCGGGAGAAGCAGTCATAAAGGCGCATCGAGTATCGCTCGCACAAGAAGCGTCGCCGGAGCGGGAGGAAAGCCGGGGCGGACATTCGGGCAAAAACGAACGCGGGGGATAGATCGGCGAAAATCAGCGCCGGCGGGAAAACGCCCCGTGCCGCAATCGTCGGCGGGCGTTTGGCGCGGAAAACGCGATGACATTCCCGAAGTAAAAGAGGGGGTCGTACGTATCATCCCTCTCGGCGGCGTGGAGGAAGTGGGGAAAAATATGACGATCTTTGAAACGAAAGATGATATTTTTATCGTGGATATCGGTCTGCAGTTTCGAGAAGAAGAAACGCCGGGAATAGACTATATTCTCCCGAACACGAAATACCTTGAAGAACGAAAAGAAAAAATCCGTGCGGTGTTCATCACGCACGGACACCTCGACCACATCGGCGGAATATCTTTCATTATGCCGAAAATCGGCAATCCGCCGATTTACGCCAGAAACCTCACTGCCATCATGATCCAAAAAAGACAGCTTGAGTTTGCTCACTTCCCCGCTCTCAACATACGAATCGTTGAAAAAAATGACCGCATTAAAATCGGACAAACCTATGTTGAATTCTTCGCCGTGAGCCACAGTATTCCTGATGCGATGGGAGTTATTATTGAAACCCCTTACGGCAACATCGTCAACACCGGAGATTTGCGCGTTGACAACATGAACGGTATCCCCACCGAAGAGGAAGAGAATGCCTTTTCTCGATTCAAAGAAAAACCGCCGCTCCTCTTGCTTTCCGACTCCACGAACGCCGACAGTCCGGGATTCTCGCTTTCCGAAACCATCGTCCTCAAAAATATCGAAGATATCATCCGTGAAACCAAGGGGCGTTTACTTATCGGAACATTCGCTTCGCAATTCGAACGAATCGTAAAAATCCTCTACCTCTGCGAGAAGCTCGGGAAAAAAGTCGTCATCGAGGGGCGGAGCATGAAAACAAACGTCGAGGTGGCGAAGGAAATCGGCATGCTGTCCAATTTCGGGAAAGATACGATTATTCCTCTTGAGCAGATGGAGTCGTACCCGAAAGAAAAGATCGTCGCTATCGTAACCGGACAGCAAGGGGAAAATTATGCCGCCCTCACCCGAATGGGTACAAGGGATCACAAGTATTTCAAAATAAACGAGCACGATACCGTTCTTCTGTCATCCTCCATAATTCCGGGAAACGAAATGGGCATACAAAAACTTAAAGACAATTTGTCGCGACAGGGAGCGAAGATTATCCATTACAAAATTTCCGAGGTACATGCTTCGGGTCACGCGAACGGTGACGAACTCGGCTGGATTCACAAGAAGGTCGGCGAGAAATTTTTCATTCCGATTCACGGCTTCCACTACAAGCTCCGCACCCATGCGGATATCGCCGTCGCGAACGGAGTAAAAAGAGAAAATACGATTATCCCCGATAACGGCATGATTATTGAGATTGACAAAGGAGAAAAAATTTACGCGCTCAAAGAAAAAGCCGCCTCGGGACTCGTGCTCGTGGACGGATTCTCCATGGGCGACATGCAGGAAGTGGTCATTCGCGACAGGCAAATGCTCGCGCAGGACGGCATGTTTATCGTCGTCGCCATTATTGACATCCGCACGGGGAAACTCCGAAAATCTCCGGACATTCTCTCCCGCGGCTTCGTCTATTTGCGCGAAAACCAAGATCTCCTGCAACAATCCCGTTTCATTATCAAAAAGACCATTGAAGATTCCGTCGCTGGCATGAACCCCATCAACTTCGAATACGTCAAAAACATCGTCGTTGACAACATCGGCCGCTACCTCTTCCAGCAAACCGCCAAACGCCCGATAGTCCTGCCCGTGATTTTGGGGGTGTGATTATGATACCGCAAAAAAGAGCATAGTATTCAAAACCATGCTCTTTGAGCAATTGAGTGGGTGCGATACTGTTATTCATTTCGCCGCCCGTTCAATGCATTTTTTCCATATCGCTCGTTCCCATAGAATTTTTTTTGTAAGAACTTCAATGAGATCCTCGCGATATTTCTCGGGATCAAGCTCAACCGCACGAGCAAGGCGGGCGACGGCGCCGTAATAGTTTTCCGAAAACATCTCAATGATGCCGAGATGATATAATGCAGACGCCGCCAATTTTCGATACCGCGCCCGTTCTTGCTCAGACAGTTCTTGAAACGCAAGGCGATCAGAGGCAGAAAGCGCGCTTGTGTCACTCTTGGCGTTTCTCAGAATTATCTCCATGGTGCTCTCTGTCATCTTCCGCAGAAAAAAATCCAGTGCTTTCGAGAAGTAGGCGGCTACCGTGACGTAATTCGCCACGTCCATGTCTTTGAGCGCCCGGGTATATTCTTCCGTGGTCGGCATATCGCCGACGCCTGTGGGTGTGTTCATAACGCCTCCAAAAGTAAATGAAAAAATTTCAAAAACACCGCTTCATTATGTGTCGGTGTTTTTCTGAGTACAGGGTACCATAAACGTTTGCAATAGTCAATACTTGCCGAAGTAAGCACACCCCACCTCACTCCTCCCCTTCGACCGCGAGAAGCGCCCCGATGATTGGCTCAATGCCTCCCGCCATAATTTTAGGAACATTGTACCATGATTCTTTGATGCGATGATCTGTAACGCGATCCTGGAGAATGTTGTAGGTGCGGATCTTTTCGGAACGATCGCCGGTACCGATCTGATCACGGCGTTCCGCCGCGAATTTTTTGTTCTCTTCTTCCTCTTTCATGTCCTGCAATTTTGAAGCGAGAAGTGCCATCGCTTTCTCTCGGTTTTTGAGCTGGCTTCGTTCGCTTGAGCATCGAACGGCAAGTCCCGATGGCTTATGGATGAGACGGACGGCTGTTTCCACTTTGTTCACGTTCTGCCCGCCCGCGCCGCCGGAACGGGTGAATTCCATTTCAATATCAGCAGGATTGATGTCCACGGAAACGGATTCCCGAAGCGGGAGTACGGCAACGGATGCGGTGGATGTGTGTATTCGTCCGCTTTTCTCCGTATCCGGAATACGCTGAACGCGATGCACTCCCATTTCATGGCGAAGCTCTTCGTAGGCATCTGCGCCGTGGATCTCAAACACGCCTTCCTTGTACCCGCCAAGCTCCGAACGGGATTCATCCATTTTTGCAAACGTCCATCCTTTTTTCTCGGCATATTTTTGGTACATTAAAACCAGGTCGCCGGCAAAAAACGCCGCCTCCTCTCCTCCGGCGCCCGCGCGCACTTCAAGAACGATGCCGTCCGGCTCATTTCCTTCGCCTTCTTTCGGGGCGAGAATGTTTTTCATTTGACTCCACAATGCTTCTTTTTGAGCGGCAAGCGATTTTTTCTCTTCTTCGGCAAGCGCTGTAAGTTCGGGGTTGTCTTCGCTTACAGCGGAAAGCTCCCCCTCTTGTTTTTCAAGCCGCTCGTATTCTTCCGCCAAATAACGAGTCCTATGGTCTTTTTTGAAATCTTCCAAGTTCATAATTTTACAATACTCTCTCTGAACCGATTCTCATAGAAAAAACGCTCAAAAGAGCGCCTTTTCGTTTAATAAATGCCGCTATTTTTTCTTTGGTGTTGCCGCGAGCTTTCTCGCCTTGAATTTTTCAACCCGCCCGGCCGTATCCAAGAGTTTGGTGTTTCCGGTAAAGAATGGGTGGCAAGCGCTGCAAATCTCAACGGAAATGTCTTTCTGAGTGGATCCGACAAGAAACTGCGCCCCGCAAGCGCATTTTGCTTTGGCGTCCGTATAGAATGTCGGATGTATTTCTTTCTTCATGGTATTCTACACTATATCGCATCTGTCGAAATTTTGCAACTTTACTAGGACTTACGCACTTGGATGAGATACGCCGCCAATCCGCCAGCTGGCGGAGAGAAACGGAGCGAGGCGTATATAAATACGGTAAGCGAGTATCGCAGATTTTGGCAAGTATATCGCCAAGCGCGTAAGTCCTATTTACAAATTCTGCAAAGGGTCAATCATGCTCTCCTGTATGGTGGTGGCCTTCGCGATGACGGAATTGCCGTAATTTGCCGCCCAAGAAGATTTACTGCATTTACTTCCGGAGAAATAGCGGCATGCCGCATCGCGTTCGTTAGAATAGCCGCCGTTCGCCGCGCCGAGATCGCGCAGATAGAGCGCCGCCGCCATGAAAGCATCCCGCGGATTCCACGGATCAGTCTGGCTTACCCCCAAAGCGGAAGCGATGGATCTCTGCATCCCCGCCCACGTGGATGGAATAAACTGCGCCGGCCCCATCGCGCCGCCCCAGCCGATTTCCTGCGGACAGGAAACACGCGTATTAAACGGATCACCCCCGAGCGCCTTCATCAATTCAAGAAACGGGGGGACGTCGCGCGTCGGATTCATAACTTTAGCAAACGCCTTTCCGGTATTCACCCCCGCCCCCGCGCCGGTTGACGGATCTTTTAAGAAGCAAGAGCCTTGGTTCTTCCCGAAACTCGACTCTTGGCTGAATATCGCAAGAATGAACGCGGGGCGCACGCCGGTTTTTTGAGACGCCATGAGCGCGTAGTCGTAAGCTTTGCCGAATGGTATCTCGCCGCTGTCCCGAAGGGCGAAGAGCGCGGCGCGGATTTCCGCGGCACGGGCTTTTCTTTCATCAAGAATTTTTTTGTACTCTTTTTCTTTATTTTTCGTAATGGAAAGCAGTTGGTTTTTTTCTTTCTCGTTCTTTTGCACCGCACGCTTCCCTGTTTCGAGGTCGGCTTTTGCGTCAGCCTCTTTGCGCTTGCTTTCTTCAAGAGCGGACTTCTCCTCCTCGGTCTCTGTTTTGGCTTCCGCGATGGCGGACAGAGAATCGCGGAGCGCGCCTTTTATGGAGGCAAAGGAATCAATATCAAGAAAAAAGTCCGAGAGATTCTTTTTTGACAGCACGAGTTCCGCCACGGAAGACTGGTCGGCTTCATCGGTTTTCCGCAAAAGCTGAGAAAGCGACTCTTTCTCGCGGTCTATTTTTTCGGACAACTCTCCGATAATCGCATTTTTTTTGGTAATGTCTCCGCCTATCTTTCCGATGGCGATATCCCGCGCCTGAATCAAGAGCTTTGCTTTTTTAATCTGCGCCTCCAAAATGGCGACGTCGCGCTCGATGGAAACGCGCTCTTTTTGCTTGCCCTGCAAAAGGACGTTTTGCGCCGCAATTTCTTTCTCAAGCGCGTCAAGATCGGCTTCCAGTGCGGCTTTTCTGGCATCCTCCGCCGCTTTACTGACAGCTGGGTCTGTCGGGACGGGTGCCGCCGGCGTTTCCGCAAAAATAACCGAAGCGGAACAAAAGAGCGCGAAACCGATGATGTACGCTGGCACAGAAGCGGGGAAAAGCGTCGTTTTTTTCATAAAAAAAGTATACCACAAAAAACAAACGTGAAAAATGCTTTCGCGTGCATCTATTTATAGCGTATGGCATCAAGCGGGTTCAGTGCGGCGGCTCTCCGCGCCGGAAAGACCCCTGTGATGAATCCGACGATGCCGGAGAACGCCGTAATGAACAGGAGGAAGTTCAGCGGGTACACGAAGAGGCTCACGGATTTCCCGCCGAACTTTGACGCCGCGACATTCATCATGCCGTTCAACGTCCATCCGATCCCGACGCCGAGCATAATGCCGACGACTCCTCCGAGAATTCCCACGATAACCGCTTCCGAAATGAAGAGTATTTTAATATCGCCCGACGATGCGCCGAGCGTGCGCATGACGCCGATTTCTCCGGTGCGTTCAAGCAAAGTAACCGTCATGGTGTTGAACATGCCGATGGCGGACACGATGAGCGCGATGCCGCCGAATACCGCGAGAACGACCTGGATACCGCCGAAAATCTTATTCGCTTGATCAACGGTCTTTGAAAGCGCCGTTACGGTGAACCCTTTTTCAACGACCGCTTTCTGCGCGGCATCCAGAAATTCGCTTTTTGTCACGCGCACTTGCGCTTTCTCATAAAACGGTACGGTGAGATGCGACGAGAATTCAGAGAGTGTCAGGATGGAAGCGATGAAATTCTCTTCGTTTGTAACGCCGATAATTTTGTATTCCTTCTCAAGCGTTACTTCTTCGCTGTCGGACGAGCCCTCTTTCGGGACGAATACGCGAAATGTCACTTTCTTTCCGATAACCTGCATCGGGTCTTTGATTTCAAAAAGTTTCAATACCGCTTTGGAAAGAATGACGCCGTTTGCATTCGCCGCGTCATCTCCTTCGGCAAAAAGCTCCCCCGCCACCGCATGCGCTCCGGTATATCTGAAAAACGCGGGGTCGGCTCCCTCAATAAAAGTATTCCCCGTAAGTCCTCCGAAGGTGATAAGCGCGGGCAAGCTCGCGAGCGGCGCGACATCTTTCACGTTGTCTATTTTCCGAAGCGCCTCGACGGTTTTTTTATCCAGAGTAACGCTTTTTGAGACGGGATTATTCACGCTCAAAGAAAGCAGTGTTTCGCCGAACACGATCTGTTCCAAAATGATTTTCTGCAAACCGAAGCCCAAGCCCACGAGAGTAACAACCGCGCCCGTCCCGACGCCCATGCCTAAAATCGTAAGCCATGTCCTCGCGGGGTTCGTCTTAAACATGCGGGTGGAAAGTTTTGCGATGTCTTGTGCGCGCATAATGCATAGAACTTACGCGCTGTTGCGAAAACATACCGATGCGTAAGTCCTGATGCAATTATACCAAAATTGCGGCAAAACAAAATGGTCAAGCGGAAAAAATACAATGATAACTGGTGGCATGTTTGTAAAACTTCGTCAATACTGGCACGGTAAAAATAAAAATGGCATTATACATTCATATGCCGAACGCAGAAGAACTCATTTCCGCCGCGCGCTCCCCTTCGGATGCCGACAAGGCTCTTATCAGGAAGGCGTATGTTTTCGCGGAAAAAGCCCACGCTCCGCAAAAGCGTTTTTCCGGCGAACCCTATTTCAATCACTGTTTTGCCGTAGCGCACAAGCTCGCCGAGCTTCACATGGATGCCCGCATGATAGCGGCGGGGCTTCTTCATGATACGCTCGAAGACGCTGGGGTGGTTTCCGCGGATCTTGAAAAAGAATTCGGAAAAGAAATACTCTTTCTGGTGGAAGGCGTTACCAAGCTCGGCAAGCTCAAATACCGCGGCGCCGAGCGGCACGTTGAGAGCCTGCGCAAACTCTTTATCGCCATGACCCGCGACATTCGCGTTTTGATCATAAAATTCGCCGACCGCCTTCACAACGTCAGCACGCTTGAATATGTCCGTCCGGACAAGCAAAAACGCATCGCGCTTGAAACGCTTGAAATATACGCGCCGCTCGCCAACCGCCTCGGGATGGGACGCATTCGCTACGAGCTTGAGGAATACTCCTTTCCTTACGCGTACCCCGAAGAATACAAAAAAGTGAAAGAACTGCTTCGCGAAAGAAAAGAAGAAAGCGAAAAACAGCTCGAAAAATTTTATCGCGCCGTTAAAAAAGAGCTTGCCGCCGCAGGCTACAAAGACGCAAAAGCTTCATATCGCGCCAAAGGAACCTACAGTTTGTACAAAAAGCTTGCGGCAAAAAATATGGACATCTCGAAAATATACGATATACTCGCCGTACGCATAATCGTCCCCACCGTTGCGGATTGCTACGGGGTGCTCGGCATCATTCACAGCCACTGGCGCCCGCTCCCCGGACGCATTAAGGACTACATCGCGTTTCCAAAACCGAACGGCTACCAGAGTCTCCACACAACGGTTTTCACCGGCGACGGCGGTATTATTGAAATTCAAGTGCGCACGGAACCGATGCACGAGGAAGCCGAATACGGTATCGCCTCCCACCTCGGATACAAAGAAGGGATCAATAAGGATAAAAAAAAGATAGAACACATCAGCAAAAAGTATGAATGGTTCAAACAGCTGATTGAATGGCAAAAGAACGTTTCTGAGGCGGGAGAGTTTTTTGAACACCTCAAGATGGACTTCTTTGAAAACCGCGTCTTCGTCTTCACCCCGAAAGGCGATGTCATTGATTTGCCGCAAGGCTCAAGCCCGATAGACTTCGCTTACGCCATCCACTCCGATATCGGCGACCATGTCTCCGGCGCGAAGGTCAACGGAAAATTCGTCGCCCTCGACACCGTCTTGAAAAATGGCGACATTGTCATGATTGAAACCAAAAAGAGCGTCTCCCCGACGCGCAAGTGGGCGAGCTACGCGAAAACCACGCTCGCGAAGCGGCATATTCGGATTGCGATAGGCGAAAAAGGCGCAAAGAGATAGTTTTTTACCCAACGCTTCCTTCCATTTCAAGTTCAATGAGTTTATTGAGTTCTACCGCATACTCGAACGGCAAAGCTTTCACAATCGGATCAACGAAGCCGGAAACGATGAGGCGCCCGGCTTCATTTTCCGAGATGCCGCGGCTCTGCACGTAAAACACTTCGGCGTCCCCTATTCTGCCGACTTTGGCTTCGTGTGAGATTTCCACTTTACTGTTTTCGTTTTTGATGGACGGGTAGGTGTTTGATTCGGATTCCGCATCAAGGATGAGTGCGTCGCAGATGACGGACGATCGCGCGTTTTCGGCGCGTTTGGAAACTTTCACCAATCCGCGATAATTTGAAATGCCGCCGTCTTTTGAAATGCTTTTTGAACGGATGGTTGAAACGGTGTTCGGCGCAAGGTGTACCGCTTTTGAACCGGTGTCCTGTATCTGCCCGGCTCCGGCGAACACGATCCCGAGGCTGTCTGATTTCGCGCGCTCGCCAAGAAGTACGGATGACGGGTAGAGCATCGTTACCGCGGAGCCGAGATTGCCATTCACCCAGATTACTTCGCCGTCTTCGAAAACGAGGGCTTTTTTCGTATTCAAATTATAGGTATTTTTGGACCAGTTCTCGATGGAAAGATATTTGATACGGGCGCCTTTCTGCACAAAGAGCTCCACGCATCCGGCATGAAGCGAGGAAGAATTATAGCGCGGAGCGGAACAGCCTTCGATATACTCCACCGATGAACCCTCGTCCGCAATGATAAGCGTGTGCTCAAACTGCGCGGAGGATTCGCGGTTCATTCGGAAGTAGGCCTGTAACGGCAGAGCGACTTCTACGCCTTTCGGCACATAAATGAAAGTGCCGCCGCTCCACACCGCGCCGTGGAGCATAGTGAATTTATGATCGCTCGCCGGTACGCAATCGGTCATAAAATACTTTTGCACGAGCTCGGGGTACTTTTGGACCGCCGCATCCATGTTCTCGAATACCACGCCCTTATCCGACAGCTCTTTCTTGATGCGATGATACACGACGCCGGAATCATATTGCGCTCCGACGCCGCCCAAGTATTCGCGCTCCGCCTTCGGTATGCCGAGCTTTTCAAACGTGTCCGTAATTTCTTTCGGGAGTTCTTTCCAGTCGGTCTTCTCCGCCACTTCCGGCGAGATATAGTAGCTCATCTGTTCAAGGTCGAGCGCGGAAAGGTCTGGCCCCCAGTTTGGCATCGGTTTTTCATGATACATTGCCAAAGCCACGAGACGCTTTTCGAGCATCCATGCGGGTTCTTTTTTGTCGGCGCTGATTTGACGCACCAATTCTTCAGACGGGATGTTTGACATAAGTATTGAAATACTATACTATTTATGTTAGCTTGTAAACCCGCCACGCAACAAAGGAGAACCGCCATGCCCCTCACACCCCCACAATATAGAGTCCTTGAACACCTAGTGGAAAATATGGATGCCGGACTCGAGAAATTCAATCGGGCCGATATCGTGTCCGATGAACTTGATATCACAATTGAAGAAGCGCGGGCAATTCTTAAGTTTTTGGAAAATAAACATTTTGTTGAACACGCCGGCAAAATTTATTCTCCCACACCGCAAGGAAGAAATGAGCTTTGATTGATGAGAAAAAATACTGCCCCGAACGCGTACGTTCGGGGCAATGTTGTCTTAGTTTACGGGACCAAAAGGGCAAGAAGTACCTCATACACGAGAGTAACTGTTTTGCCCCCAATATCTTTCGAACGAACAAGCTCAACAATATCCACTCCTCCTATCTTACAATTGGCTTTAGCGCAATCAAGAAGTTGGAAGGCTTTTTCTCGCGGAACGCCGTCCTCGTTTTGAAAATGGACACCCGGAGCGTCTTTTTTATCAAACCCGTCCAAATCAATTGAAACAATGACCACATCAACTCTTTGCCCGAGCTTGATGATGGCATCCTTCGCCGCCGCGAATCCTTCATCGGTATCGAGATCTTTTTTAGAAAAGAATGGGACGCGGTTTTTGGAGAAAAAAACCACCTCTTCCACGCTGTTTCCCCCCAAATGCACGACATTATGCGGATAGACCTTCAGGTTAAATTCCCCGCCGATGCCTTTCAAGTTCTCGCTTCCATGCCCAAGCAGTACCGCAAGCGGCATCCCGTGGATATTTCCCGTCGGACTTGTCTCGGGTGTATGAGCATCGCCATGAGCGTCAAACCAAATAACGCCTATTTTCGGAACTCCGCCAAGATGTCTCGCTTGTGCCGCAATAGTGGCGATGGATAGACTATGGTCGCCTCCGAAAACAAGCGGAATGTATTTTTGGAACAACAGGCCGGAAACCATGCGAAAAACATTTTTTAACGTAAAAACTAATTCAGATTCGTAGTGTGTTGTCTTTGCCAATTTCGGCGACTTGATACGGTCAGGGACGACTTCGCACCACCCCGTATTTCTGATGCCCCGCAACCGCAATTTTTCATCCAATTCAAAATCTTTGAGTGCCCTCGGGCCATGCTCCGTCCCCCGCTTTCCCGCACCATACCAGAGAGGCACGGAAACAAGCGCGCATACCCTATTATTAACCGCCTCTGGTTTATTTTGAGATTCCACACCTGCCCCCTTGTATAAAAAGAAAACCTGCATTAATCGTACCAATCAAGCATGAAATGTCAACGCCCGCTCGTGTACGTCCTCACACCCTAAAAATATCTTTATTCCACAGAGTGCTTTTACACACGAACCCCCTCTTAATCTCCCCCTTTGAAAAGGGGGAGCGACCTAAAAATAGTGCCCGTGCGGTAAGGACGGCGACCGTCGTGCCTCCTCCACTCTTTAGAGGGGAGGATTGAGGTGGGGTGTGAGGACGTACTCGCTCGTAAGTTTTCACTCGACACAAAAATACTTTCTTGCTAGCATGTATTTATGAACATCAACGGAAAAGAGATTGCGGATGAAATAAAAAACGAGTTGAAAGGAAGAGTACTGAAACTTCCCCGCAAGTTACGCTTTGATATCGTCTATGTCGGGAAAGACCCCGTTATTGAAAACTTCCTTCGGATAAAACGGCGTACGGGCGAGGATATTGGCGTGGAAACCGTTTTGCATCACTTTCCCGCGACCATATTTCAAACATCGCTCACGGACGAAGTTCAAAAGCTCACCGAAAACAAAAACTCCGATGGGATAATCATACAGCTTCCCCTTCCTTCAACTATTAACGCCGAGGCTATCCTTGCCCTCATCCCGCAGGAAAAAGACATTGACGCGCTTTCGAAAAACACTCTGCTTCTTTTTGAACAAGGGAAACCGACTGCCATCCCGCCCGTCGTCGGCGCCATCGCGGAAATAATAAAAAGAAATGCCGTTTCTCTCGTTGGGAAAAACGCGATTGTTCTCGGAAACGGTCTTTTGGTCGGGAAACCCGCCGCTATTTGGCTGAAACAGAACGGCGCGAACGTTACCATTCTCGATAAAGATGACGGGGATCCGACACCCCATCTTCAAAAAGCCGACATCATCGTCTCGGGAACGGGAATTCCGAATATAATAAAGCCGGAAATGATACGTGAAGGCGTTATACTTTTCGATGCCGGAGCAAGCGAAGAATCAGGGGAAATACGGGGCGATGCCGATCCGCTTTGTTCCGACAAATGTTCCCTTTTCACCCCCGTCCCCGGCGGCATCGGCCCGATAACGGTTGTCATGCTTTTTAAGAATCTTTTGGACGCGGTGGAGAAAAAAGCGGTATAAACCATGTGCCCCCGGTAAGAATCGAACTTACATCGGCTCGTTAGGAGTGAGCCGTTCTATCCATTGAACTACGAGGGCAAGATTAATATAGGGGTGCAGTATAAGTATCAGGAACGACGACAGAACAACAACGTCCTGATACCGATACTACTGATACTTCGTTACAGCCCGAGCGCTTTCACAAGCCGCGGCTTATCGAAACCGATGATCGGCTCCGCCTCTCCTTCCACGGTAATGACCGGCACGCCCATCTGTCCGCTTACATCAAGCATCTCTTTCCTTTTTTCAACATCGGTACCGACGTTGTATTCTTCATACTCGACGCCTTTTTCTTTGAAAAATTCCTTGGCCATCTTGCAGTACGTGCAGGTGGTTGTCGTGTAAATTTTTACTTTTTTCATATTATGAAGATTTTTATCCGATAATACGCCAATTCTAGCATGAAAAAATCGCCCCGTCATCATCTCAAATGCGGGGTGATTGATTTAAACTTGTGATAGAAGCGGTGGCACGTGCAATGTATCATAGTGAACGCCGTCCCAAGAAATTTTTCCGGTCATGACAAGTTCTGCCAAAAAAGGCTGGTTCGCGTGCTCAAGCCGGCGTACGGCTTCGCGATATTCGTCATAACTTCCACAGCCGCGGAGAGAAAAAATGTGTCGGAAAAATATCGCGCGTTCGTCATCTATTTTTGAAGTAACGAAATGCATTACTATTTCACCATTGGTGATCTCCCCTCGCTTATATGCATCCCAGACGCACCTGTGGAGATTTTCACCGTACATCCCTTTTCCGCCAAAACGCGGCAAAGGGGCCGGGTGGATATTAAATGTCCTGGCGGACGAAAGCCAGTACGCCCGCTTGAACCATCCGGAAAGTGCGTACCAAAGATCGCTTTCTCTTGCGCCGAGCTCAGCGCACATTTTTCCGACAAAGTCTCGATACCCGTCCGACGTGTATGGACCAGGGAAATAATAGAACGGCAAAAAAAATTCAGTGGCTACTTTCCTCGCGCCGCCGTTTTCCCAGCTCGAAACGACGGCAAGCGTCCGCCCCGGCAAGTGCTGTATCAAGTTTCTCGCCCCCGTGGCGCCGCCGTCAGGCGTTCCGGAAGCAAAAATAACAAGGTTCGTTTCCATAATAAACTCCTCTGTTTCATCTTCATTACAATACTACTACCGCACTACGTTAATTTTGGCCCTTAAAATTTCTAAATGCATTGAAGAAATTTCCAAATTTAGAAATTTTTCCAGGCCAAAATTAACGTAGTGCGGTACTACTGATATTATCTGCGACTGTTATACCATACTTTTTCACATAAGCGCAAGCGCAAAAATTTACGAGCCGTTTGCCGCGAGATGTTCCGCCACTTTGTAAATATCTCCCGCTCCCATGACAAGAATGACATCATACGAGGCGGCGATGTCGCGGATAATCCTTTCGGCTTGAGCTATATCTTTGGCATAGGCGACGGAAAGATTCTCGTGCAACCCCTCGATTGCCGCTACCAGATCGCGGGAACTGACATCTTCCGCCGTTTCATTCCGCCCCGCCACTTCGTATATCTCCGAGACCAGCAATCCATCCGCCGCGGAAAGCGCCGCAGCAAAGTCTCCGAGCATTTTCCGTGTCCGGTCTTTTTGGTGCGGCTGGAATAGAACGAATATCTTTCTATCAGGATAAAGTTCCTTTGCCGCTTGAAGCGTGAGGCGGACGGATGTCGGGTGGTGGGCATAGTCCGAAATAACCGGCTTGTTTTGAAACACGCCGATATTTTCAAAACGGCGCCACGTTCCGTGAAAATCAAGAAGCGCGGCGCGGATGGTGGTTTCCGGCACATCAAGAGCGAGAGCGCACGCGGCCGCGGCAACCGCATTGTAGACATTGAATATGCCGGGCAAAGGCAGAGTGAACACTCCGAACTCTTCTTTCTCAAAACGGAGGCGGAACACTTGTCCGGCAAGCCCGTGCGTGAGTCCGTACGCGCTGACATCTGCTTCAGTTTTCAGGGAAAAAGACACTTTGCGGGCATTTGTTTTCTCCGCCATGTCCGCAAACGCCGGATCGTCGGCATTGTAAACCAAAATACCGTCGGAAGGGAGTTTTTTCACATATTCTTCAAACGCGCTTTTCAGATCATCCATGTCCTTGAAATAATCGAGGTGATCCGGTTCAAGATTCGTGAGAACAATAATTTTTGGTCGGAGTTTCAGCATATTGCGGCGATATTCGCATGCTTCCGCGACGAATATGTTGTGCGGAAATTTTTCTTCGACATCTGATGTTTGGTTTCCTGGAATCCGCAAATTATTATCCCAGCCCGGAACTTTCCCTCCGACGACGACCAGCGGATCCCATCCTTCTTTTTCGAGAATTTTGCCGAGTATCGCCGTCGTGGTCGTTTTCCCGTTCGTTCCGGAAACCGCGATGCCGTATTTCGCCTCCATGATTTTCGCAAGCGCCTCGACATAATCAAGCGCCGGTATCCCCTTTTCGCGCGCTACCAGAAACTCGGGATTGTCTTCGGGGACGGCGGACGAGTACACGACCATCTCAGTGTTTGACGGAACGTTTTCCGCCGCGTGTTTCGTGTAGACCTTTATCCCGCGTTTTTCCAGGTCTTTCACCTCGTCGAAATCTGCCCGATCAGACCCAGAAACTTCCGCACCGCGAGCGCGAAACAATCGCGCAAGAGCGGATACGCCGATGCCTCCGATGCCGATGAAGTGTATTTTTTTTATTTCCAGGAAGTTCATACGCGATATTACGTTTTTATAAATACTTTAATTTATTCTTCTTATGCTCTTCAAAAGTCTTCGCATAATGCATGATACCATCTTTTCCGGAGAGATAATAGAGGTATGGGGTATCAGTCGGCTCGAGGCTGGCTAAAATAGTATCAAGTCCCGGATTCGCTATCGGGCCCGGCGGAAGCCCTTTGTATTTATAGGTATTGTACCGCGAGTCTATCTGCAAATCATCAAAAGTAAGATCGTATGTGCTTTTACCGTTCACGTAGTTGAACGCGGCATCTACTTGAAGCGGCATGCCAAGTTTTATCCGTTTCCAAAGAATACCCGATACGATGCGTCTGTCCGCGGGAGTTACCGTTTCCCGCTCAATGATTGATGCCATAATAACGACATCCGAAAGCGAGTGTCCGGACGCTTTGATTTTATCCGAAATGTCCTTTATTTTTTGGTTGAAATTTCCGCGCATCTTTGCAATCACTTCTTCCGGAGTCACGATGGTGAAAAAGAAATACGTGTCGGGGAAAAGATACCCCTCGTCTTTTTTCGCCAATGTGAGAAATTTCTCTCCGTCAAAAGTCGGCATCGCGGACACAAGCGCTTTTTCTAAATTCCAGACATCGAAGCCTTCGGGTATGAGAATTTTCACCCGATTGATGCGATATTCTCCGACGACGATTCTCTCCGCGATCATGGAAAGCGGCTCTTTCTCGGGAAGCAAGTAAAACCCTGAGATAACCGGATGGTTGTCTTTCACAATGGCTACATAAGCGCGCAAAGCAAAAGCGGAACGAATAATCCCCTTTTCTTCAAGCGCTTGCGCCGTTTCCGAAAACGTCGCGCCATCAGGAATTTCAAATATCGTCCCGACCGGAAAAGAAGGCGGCGGAACCAAAATATAAAAGCCGGCGTATGCAAGTATGACGAAAAAAATCGCGCCGATAGAGCGTCCCATACGCCAATAGAACAGTTCTCTCTTTTTTTGTTCCTCTAAAAGGACTTGAATTCCTGATTCCTGATTCATTATTCCTGATTCTTGTTATACTATATCGGCAAATTGGCCGGCGGCTCTGCCTTGCGCGACTGGATAGTGCTGAAGCCGGGCGTTTCTATGCCGTTCGGGAAGTGATAGAGGGTGGCAAGTTCTTCGGTATTCAAAATGAACGGCCGCTTTAAGTTTTTGTAGGGACGGTAAAAATATCCGCGATTGACATAAGCGTTGAACATCTTTCGCTCCAGCTTCGCGGTGGAACGAAACCCGAAACGAGCAAAGTCGTTGAGATCCCAGCTCCAATCATACTTGTCAAAGGGGTATTCTGCGCCGGTTCCGTCTACGGGATAGAAGCCGTTGAATATCTCGGAACTGTATTGATTGAAGAGCCCTTTGAGCGCGCCGATTACCGGCCCGTTAAAAGATTCGCTTTTTGCAATATAGACGCTCCTGATGCCGCAATCAAAACCCTGCTTTGAGATTTCGCGTTCAATGGCGCTAATAATCTCGGTCTCGCTCTTGGAGAGGTGCTCGCCTTCGCCTTTTTTTTGCATTTTGGCGACAAGGTCTCTCGCTTCTGATTTCCAATCCCTCTTTCCGCCGAACCACGACTTCGGATCCCGGAAGCGTTTTCCCGTAGCGCGAACGAGAATTTGAAACCAAATCTGTTCATTTTTTCCGATAGTGGCAAAAAATTCCACCATGGAGCTGATGGGGTCGGTGCGATAAGGCGCTTCCTCTTCCCTTCTGATGGTCGTATCCAGCTTAAAATCAACGTACGTCTTGATCGGATACGAGTCTGGTTTTTTAAGGCCGTACTCCACTCCGTACATTAAAAGCTTCGAATTCGGGTGACGCAAGTCTTTCGGGTCAACAGCGTTGACATAATCCTCCGCTTCAAGCACCTCGATTCCCGGGAACTGCGAATAAAGCTGGGCCTCAACCAAATTCTTCAAGCCGCGAGTTGTCCGAATATAAAAATGAACATCGCCGCCGAGGGAAACAACCTCCAAAGAAAACCACGCCACAACCTTCCCTTTCCATTTTTGCTCGAAAAAGTTGCCTTCGGACGTCTTATGAAGCGCCGCGAGCACCAGCTCCATGGCAAGCGGGGTTTTGAGGATGTTCTTTGGGAGGCGAATTTCCAAAAGCATCCATTTCATGTTGGAAATATAATCGAGCTGAATATACGCCATCCACAAATCCCAAAAAATGTAACCCAAAAAAAAGGGCAACAAAAACGGCACTGACGAGAACAAAAAGCCAAATATCGTAAAAGTGGAAGAAAATGATGAGAGAAAATCTTGAGGCATAGATGCCTTATATAATACACAAAATTTTTCCGAAAGAACAGGTAAAAAAACTCCCGCCTGTCGCCAAGCGGGAATTATACATTTTACTTTACTCCTGCGCACTCCGCACTATTTCCGTAAAGGTACCAACCATGACGCCCGTTGCGCCGGTAACATTATAAGAAACGCTCGCTCTTGCTCCCCATGCCGTGCCGGCTATGTCGCAATACGCCCAATTCCAGTTTTCGGGAACGAATTTTTGCAAGAAAATTCCGCCACCGATGGAACCTCCCTCGCCCGGCTTCCCGATATTCGCCATATCCGCAAATTTGCTCTTGAAATCCTCCGCTATTTCGGGAATAAGCGGCATCCGCCACAAGCCCTCGCCGGTTACCGCTTCGGTCGCCAGAATTTCTTGCGCCAATGCGTCGTTGTTGGAATAGAGCGCCGTTTTGTCATGCCCGAGCGCAACGATTACCGCACCGGTCAGCGTAGCACAGACAAACACGATATCATTCGGGCCGTCGGGTTTAATTTCCTTTTTGACGTAGCAGAGCGCATCGGCAAGAATGAGCCGTCCTTCCGCATCTGTGTTCAAGACTTCAATCGTTTGTCCATCCATCGCCGTAACGACATCGCCCGGCTTCACGGCGTTTCCGTCCGGAAGATTTTCAGTCATAGGGACGACAAAATGCACTTCGCAATTCGGCTGCATTTGTGCGACCGTTATCATGGAAGCAAACACCGCCGCGCCGCCGCACATATCATATTTCATTTCATCCATTTTTAGACCCGGCTTCAGTGATATGCCGCCGGCATCAAAGGTAACGCCTTTCCCGATGAGTACGACTTTCCGCAACCGTCCTTTCGCCGGATCGTAATCTTTTGGAGTATACCAAAAATGACAAAACCGCGGTTCTTCACGACTGCCGCGAGCGACCGCAAGCAAAGCGCCCATGCGATGATCTTCCATCCATCCCCTGTCATAACGGCATCCTTTCAATCCAAGATGAAGAGCGAGAAGATGCGCATCGTTGGCAAACTGTGCTGGCGTCAAAAGATTTGCGGGCGTATTGCCCCAATCCCTCGCACGGTATTTTGCGGCAATGAGAGCTGAAGTGTCAGACAGCAATGCTTCGGTGAATGGTATGTGTTCCTCGGGTAAAAACAGCTCAATATCGGACACCGGCGTATCTTTGTCTTTATGTGTATATTCATAAAGCGCCAACGCAACTCCCTCTGCGAATACGTTCCATTCATCCTCAGGCTGTAAATAGAGAGACACCCACGAAATTTTGTGCTCCTTCGCATACTGCCCGACAATCCCTCCGGCTCGCCGGAATTTTTCTGCGGTAACTTCATCCTTCGGTCCAAGTCCGACCAATAAAATGCGACATGGTACAGAATCGTAAAAACAAGCGTCCTCTAGTCTTTCACGCGGCGCAGGAGTCAAGACGAGCTGTTCCCCGGGCTTTCCGGAAAACTCTCTTCCCCAATTCGCAATAATGGTCAGTCTAAACTTCTCCCGCATCATCTCCGCCAAAACCGAATTCGGGTCTTGCGCATCTTCCGTAGACACCGCGATGGCGAGAAGCGGCATATCTTTTTCAAACGGATTGCCGGAAGCAACCCTAATTTTTGGAACTTTCATTTTATAACTCCTCAAATTGCATAAAAACGTGAGGAAATCCATTTCAAAAAGCGAATCCAATCTCGGGTATTTGTATCATAAAGTTAAATTAAAGTCAAAAAAATCGCCCCACGTGCTGAGGCGATTTTTTCTTTTTATTTACGCAACCGAGTATCGTCCCTCCTTATCTTTCTTGAAGTATCGTGTGTTCTGCAAATTGACGAGGATGGTGTTTTCTTTTACGTAGCGTTCTTTCATAACCTTATCCACGATTTCCTCCTTCGTGAGCGGGCCGTTCTTTTGGAGTACGGAGCGAATGACTTCTTTGACGACGCCACCGGTGTACCCCCAGTCGGAGAGAACGTACAATCCGCGGCCGACGAGGACGAAGCGCGAGTCTTTGATGAGTTCATTGTGGCAGGTGGCGACATGCGCGCTTTTTCCAAACGTCTCTCTGATGGACTTCGCCACTTCGGTGAAGTGCATCGGAGAACCGTGCCGACGGATAACCAAGAAAGCGTAATCCCGTATTCCGCGCGCGCTGATATTCGGGGAAGAAGCAACGCCCCAATCTCCCAAAGGATTCTTGCCGAGTACTTTTGAAATACCGAGGAAGCGTTTGGCGGTTTCCTCATTTTTGTATCGGGTGTCAACATTCAGGCGATTCAAAAAACGTTCGATCATTTCGTTCTCCGGAATAAGATCGGCTTCGGAAAACTCTTTGTGAAGACCGGAAAGCGCATCATGAACTTCATCCGACATATCTTCGTCAACCACCCAGCGGTGACGAAAAATGTCGTCTTCTTTGCGCCGCGTGAATTCATCCCCCAACACAAGGTACAGGTTGATGTGGTTTTGAATAATCTCGTCCTTTGAGATGTATTCCAAAAGGTCCCGCTCGCCAATGACGCCGCCGAGAGAAACAATGAGTTCTTTGAGTTCTTTGAACACCGGATCCGTTTTTGCGTAGGCATCGGCCTTCTTCATGGCGTTCAAGGCAAAGTTCTCGATCTGACGCACGCGCTCGCGCGTTATGCCATAATTGTTGCCGATGGCTTCGAGAGTTTTTCTTTCAGCGGTATCACCCAAGCCGAAACGGCCGACAACAACCTCCCTCGCCCGCGGAGGAATCGTCCCAAGCAGGCTCTTTGTTATTTGTTTTGGTTTAAATGTGATGATTGGCATAACAACAATGTGATTAGTTATTAAATAATGACGAATTATGAATCAAAAAAACAAGAAAGGCATTCGTTTGATAATGTCGAACTCTTTATTATTTAGATTTAACATCTTTTTACCATAGGTGTCAAACAAATGCAAGCAAAATACAGCGTGTGTGGACAAATCTTAAAAATATGGCTTTATTTATGGGTAAAATAATACCCCATTTTTAGTTTCATACGACAATGCTCACCAATTTTCCTTTTACATAAATAACTTTTTTCGGTTTTTTCCCTTCCAGCCATTTTTTGACATCCGGAAGCGAGAGCGCTTCCATCGCCGCCTCGTCTTCGGAAATACCCGCATCCGCATCAAAGGTTCCCCGTAATTTTCCGTTCACCTGTACCGCTATCGTCACATGATCGCTTCTGGTCTTCGCTTCATCATACTTCGGCCATTCGGCGAGGTAAATTGAGCTTTCATTCCCAATCTCATGCCAGAGTTCTTCGGTGATGTGGGGGGCGAAGGGCGCTAAAAGAATAAGGAATAAGGAATAAGGAATAAGGGGGACGGACTCTTCCTTTTCGAGCGCATTCGCAAAAATCATGAGTGCGGAAATGGCGGTGTTAAACTTAAACGCCTCGATATCTTCCGTAACCTTTTTGACAGTCTGATGGAGTAACGTTTCAAGCGCCGGATTCATTATTCCTGATTCCTGATTCCTGATTCCTTGAGAAAGTCTGAAGACTTTCTCAAGAAACCGCCGAGGCCCGACAATCCCGTCCGTACTCCACGCGGTCGCTTGCTCAAACGGCCCCATAAACATTTCATAGAGACGAAGCGTGTCCGCGCCGAACTCTTCCACAATATCATCAGGGTTTACGACATTTCCCCACCGCTTGCTCATCTTGCGTCCGTCTTCGGCGAGAATCAGTCCGACATTGTGAAGCTTCAAAAACGGCTCCGCATAATTCACCGCGCCGATATCGTAGAGGAATTTGTGCCAAAACCGCGCATAGATAAGATGCCGCGTCGCATGCTCCGCGCCGCCCACATACATATCCACTGGCGACCAATATTTTTCTTTATTTTTATCCACGAGCGCCTCGGAATTTTTCGGGTCAATAAACCGCAAATAGTACCATGAAGAACCCGCCCATTGCGGCATGGTGTTCGTTTCGCGTTTTGCCTCTCCTCCGCATTTCGGACATTTCACGGACACCCAATCAGAGATGTTCGCAAGCGGCGACTCCCCCGTTCCGCTCGGCTCATAAAATTCCACCTCCGGCAATTTCACGGGCAGGTCTTTTTCCGGCACGGGAATCGCGCCGGTGTTTTTAGCGCGAAGAATTTCTTCGAGAAGCTCGGGGATAACTGGCGCGGTAAAATGCTGAAATCCGATCATTTTTTTAATCTGCCAACTTTTTGGGCACCATGCATTTGTCGGTTCCAAAACACTGATGTCATCGCCTGACCACAACACCTCCGCGCTTTTGGGAAGCCCCTCAACTTTCGCCCAATCAATCGGCATTTCCCAAAATACTTTAACCTTATCGAGAGCACCGGTAAGTTCGGGTTGTTTCGTTTTTCTTTTTTCCCAATACTCTGCTTTCGGCGCTTCTATTGCCGGAGCAATAAGGTAAAGATGTCCAATCTTTTTTTGAAAACGTTCAAGAGCGCTTACCGCCGCCTTGCCGCCGAGACTGAAACCGACGACGATGTCATCCTCGCTAAGTTTTTCAAAATACGGACGAAGCTCCTCCATCCATTGTTCAAAATCCGGTTCCGCACTCGTCGTCATTGTCGGAGCAAACACCTCAAAACCTTTTGCCTCAAGCTCTTTCTTGAGATACGGCAAAGAATTTTTATCCGCACCCCCCTTGAACCCATGCACCAGTAAAACTTTCTGCTTTTTATTTTTACACGCCTCGCAGTGGATAATCGGTATCGGCTCGCCCCAATACCGCTGACGAGAAAACACCCAATCGCGGAGCTTGTACGTCGTTTTCATTTTCCCGCCGACAAATTCCGTGATGGCTTTTTTCGCTTCTTCGGAAGTGAGTCCGTCAAACTGGTCTGAGTTAACAAGTTTCCCTTCCTCCGTAAAAGGTTGCTCCCCCGCCTGATAACGTTCCCATATGTACTTATGATGGTCGAGACTGATGCGCGGGAAGACGTCAGGCAAATCAATCCACGTAAGATTATGCTCACTTTTTTCTTTCTCGGATATTTCATTTTGAGCATCATCAAGAATCTCAACAAGAAACGCCTTGTCGCGGTCAAAACAATTTACATCTTTGCGGTGCTTGAATCCGTGACCATACAAAGACATCAGCTGGATTTCTTGAATATCAAAATTCACATATCCGGTTTCTTCCATTATCTCTCTTTTTATAGCTTCTTCCGGAGTTTCTCCTTCATCAATTCCTCCACCCACAAAACCGCAGCCATCTTTTCCCCAAGAGAGTAGTAAATAGTTGTTAGTACCTTTTCGGCGAATAATCGCCGTGGTAACATTTCTCTGTGTTATAGGTTTATCTTCTTGTGGTGCAGATGCCCCTGTGAGAGTAATGATAGGCGCAATAACTTGCCGCACCGGCAAATCAAATTTCTTCGCAAATTCAAAATCCCGCTCGTCATGCGCCGGAACCGCCATAATTGCCCCCGTGCCGACATCGCCCAAGACATAATTCACCACCCACACCGGAATCTCCTCGCCATTCGCTGGATTGATGGCTTGGACCCCGGAAAAGATTCCGGTCTTTTCTTTTTCTTCATAGGTACGCGTTGCATTCTCCGCAATAGTATCGGCAATATATTTTTTTATGTCTTCGGAAGGCGCCCATCCGACATCAATCCACTTTTGCGCAAGCTCCGCCGAAATGGCAAGAAATGTCGCGCCGAAGAGCGTGTCGGGACGGGTGGTGAATACGTCAACCGCGTGTTTTTCCATTGTCTCCCATTTTCGCAATGCGTTCTTGGTAAACTCCGTCACTTTCGGATGAGCAAGCGCTTCTTCGTATGTGAGTTCCACAGCGCCTTTGCCCTCATGAACAGTAATAGTATTAACATCAATATCTTCGGCGTAAAAAACTTTGTGAAATTTCCCCGGGTTGTTGCGGCTTCCGAAATCACCGACAAATTGTATTTTCGCCACACTTAATTCGATATCAATTTCTTCTTTAATCTCGCGAATAGCGCACAAAAGTGGCGATTCGCGATTTTCCCGTCCGCCTCCAAAAGGCGTAAACATTCCCGGGTGACGCGACGCATTCATATCGCGCTCCTGAAAAAGATATTTTCCGCTTTTCGTTTTTATGAGAATACCGGTGCCGTGCCACTCCGCCGGCGGAATATTATCTTTTACAATCTGAAATCGAATAATCGCCCCTTCCGACTTCCCAATCCAATTTTTCTGCGACTCTTTAATGGACTCCGGCCATTCAAGCGCATCAAGGTCGGCAAGCAACCGCTCCGCATAATCCGTAATCCGCAAGCACCACTGGCGCATCGGCTTTTTCTCCACGACCGTTCCGCACCGCTCGCACCGATTGCCGTCCAAGTCTTCGTTCGCAAGTCCGGTCTGGCACGACGGGCACCAGTTGATAGGCTCGTATGATTCGTACGCCAACCCTTTTTCAAACAGTTTCAAAAATATCCACTGCGTCCATTTGTAAAACTTCGGGTCGGTGGTGGAAAGCTCGCGTTCCCAATCGTAGTTGAAACCGATGACGGAGAGCTGTTCTTTGAACCGCGCGACATTTTTCTCCACCGCCACTCGGGGATGAATTTTGTTTTTAATCGCGTACTGCTCCGCCGGCAGACCGAAAGCGTCCCACCCCATCGGATGCAGGACATTAAAGCCGCTCATTTTCTTGAACCGCGAATACACGTCCGTGGCAATATATCCCTTCGGATGCCCCACATGCAACCCCTCGCCCGACGGATACGGGAACATATCAAGGACATAGCATTTGGGCTTCGCGGAAATTTCCTCCGTTTTATAGAGTTCTTGCTTTCCCCATTTTTTCTGCCACTTTTTCTCTATTTCTTTATGATTATATTGCTTCATCGTACTTCGAGTATAGCGCGTCTTGGACGTGATTTCAACATAAAAAAAACCGCTCCCTTGCAAGGAGCGATTTACTAAACATCACAAAAACTATATCTCCCGATATCGGCCGCGCGGGAACCTTTTTAATGCGATAATTCTCTCAATGAGCGGCGGATGGTCGTAATTGAGAAACACATAGAATGGGTCCGGGGTAAGATTCGCCAAACCGTCGGTTCCAAGTTTTTTAAGACCCGTGATCAAATCATCCGGACAGCCTGTGGCACTCGCGCTGAACGCGTCCGCTTCATACTCGCATTTTCGAGAAAATGTTTTTTCAAGCACGCCGAGCGCTCTATTGATCGGGCTGAAGGCTATGAAAAAAAGAACGAGTCCCGCATAGACCGACGGCTCGACATTTCCAAACATACGGAAAAAGGCGGGTTCTTTCAAAAACAGGGAGAACAAGAAAAACGTCATCCCCGCGACGGAAATTTCCCAGATCATTTGCGTCAACACATGCCCCTTCTTGTTGTGCCCTATCTCATGAGCCAAAACGGCCAAGAGTTCAGGAACCGTGTGTTTCTCTATCAACGTGTCAAAAAGCGCAATGCGCTTATTCTTCCCGATGCCGGTGAAAAAGGCGTTCCCTTTGCTTGAACGGCGCGAACCGTCCACCACATACACTCCGCAAACGGGAAAGTCGAGTTTCCGCGACAACTCCAGAATCTTTTCTTTAAGTTCCCCTTCCGGAAGCGGCGTAAATTTATTGAACAACGGCATGATAATAACGGGAAAGAAAAAAGAAACGAGGAACATATATGCCGCAAGCGTCATCCATACGAATACCCACGCCCACGCACCGGTGTACAAAAACAGCCAAAAAACAGAAAACAGCACCACACTGAGAGCGATCGGCATAATGAGCAGAAAAATTACCTTATCGCGGATGAAAGTTGCCGGGGTCGTTTTATTGAACCCAAAGCGTTCTTCCACAACGAACGTTCTATAAATTTCAAATGGCAGTGAAAGAAACATGCAAGCCAGTACAAGAATACCGACATAGAAGAGTCCTGTCGGAATGGTTCCGTAACCGAATGCTCGCACATATTCATCAAGCCAAGCGAAACCGCCCAATGCCCAAAAGCCTAAAAGAAGAGCGAGATCGAAAAAACGATTGAAAACCGTTACCTTGCTTTTTACCGAAGCGTACTCTTGAGATTTTAGATACTTCTCTTCGTCAAAATACCCGGCAAACTCCTTAGGTATGGTTGTATTTTCTCGCAACGCCACTACATTACGCGCTTCTGCGTAGAAATCAACCACAAAAACGGTTAAAATCATGACAACGATCAAAATTATATAATAGTCCACGGGAATACCTCACTTATGTAATTTACCCGAGGATACTCTATCGCGGTTGCTAAAATCTGTCAAGCAAAATCCACTCGGTACCTCCTCACACCCCACCTCAATCCTCCCCTCTAAAGAGGGGAGGAGGTACGACGGTTGGCGTCCTCTCCCCCTTTTCAAAGGGGGAGATTGAGAGGGGGTGTGTAAAATCGCTCCTTTAGAATAAAGATATTTTTAGGGTGTGAGGAGGTACTCCACTCGCTCTGGACAAAAATGCTTTAATTTAGTATAGTGGATTTCATGCAAAACAGAATTTTCGCGCCAATCACTTCCGTCCAAAACGTCTCAAACCCGCCGGATACCGAAGAATCTCTGGAAAATCCGGTAGAAAAAGAACTGGCGCGCGAGGAAAATATGTCCATTATCAGCCTTGCTTCCGCTCTTATCGAGCAGGCTTACCTTTTGCGCGCGTCTGATATTCATATTGACCCCTCGCAGGAAAAAGTTCGGATTCGGTTCCGAATTGACGGGGTGCTTCAAGAAAGCTTCCTTTTTCCGAAACACATCCATTCAGAGGTTATTTCCCGCATTAAGGTGCTTGCGGGGCTTCGGAGCGACGAGCACCAGGCAACCCAAGACGGCCGGTTCCGCCATCTGGCGCGCGACGGGAAAACGCAAGTCGATGTCCGCGTTTCAATCGTGCCGACATACCATGGAGAAAATGCCGTTCTCCGGCTTCTTTCGGATAAAGCGGAACAGCATACCACCTTGGAAACGCTTGGCTTCAGCGAGGGCGATCGGGTGAAAATCCTTCGCGCGATCGAGCGTCCGAACGGCATGATTCTCGCCACGGGGCCGACCGGTTCCGGAAAAACCACCACTCTCTATACTCTCATAAAAATGCTCAATTCTCCGGAAGTTTCCATCATTACCATTGAAGATCCGATAGAATACGCGGTCGAAGACATTGAGCAGATACAGGTCAACCCGCGCACCGATCTCACATTCGCGAAAGGTTTGCGTTCCATATTGCGCCAAGATCCGAACATCATCATGGTGGGAGAAATACGCGATGCCGAAACGGCAAACATCGCGGTCAATACCGCGCTCACCGGACACATGCTTCTCTCCACCCTTCACACGAATGATGCGGCGACAACTCTTCCTCGCCTCCTTGATATGGGGATTGACGGATATCTGGTCGCCTCGACGATAAACATCGCCATAGCGCAAAGACTTATCCGCAAAATCTGTCCCCGGTGCAAGGAAAAAGTTCTGATGAACGAAGCGATGCGCGAAAGCCTGAAGGGGCTTCCTTTTATCAATCCGGAAAAAATCGTGCAGGGGTTCTATCGCGGAAAAGGCTGTCCCCAGTGCAACGAAAGCGGTTACCGCGGGCGGGTGTGCATCAACGAAGTGCTCGTCGCGGATGATGAAATTCGCGATGCGATACTCCGCAAAGCCTCGTCTTCCGAAATAAAAAAAATAGCAGTGAAAAACGGAATGATAACGATGCTTGAAGACGGTTTTCAAAAAGCGCAATCCGGCGAAACGACCATTGAAGAAGTGTTTCGGGTTATCAGAGAGTAATTACGCCGTAATCGCATGAAAAAAGAAAAAAAACAAGAGAAAAATAAACTGCAAAATGCATTCTTAATGTTGAACGATTCACTTGTCGGCTCCCGGCTCTCTCTCAAAGATCAAATGCACTTTATCAAGCGTTTTGCGTTTTTGATCAAGGCGGGAATTCCCGTTGTTGAATGTCTGTATATTCTGCGCGATCAAGCGAAGTCGAAAAGCCATGCCCGCGTGCTCGACAAAATTATTGACGATACCGCAAACGGCCGCGCCCTTTCCAAAAGCTTCGCGAAGTTCCCTCATTTGTTCAACAATTTCGCCATTTATATCATTAAAATCGGCGAATCAACCGGCATGCTCAATCAAAATCTCTCCTATCTTGCCGAGGAGCTGAAGAAAAAACACATGCTGAAGCGGAAAGTCGTCGGCGCTTTCGTGTACCCGGCGGTTATTACCGTCGCGACGCTCGGCATTACCATATTTCTCATGGTGTATCTTTTCCCGAAACTCATGCCGGTGTTCACAAGCCTGCACGTTACGCTTCCTCTGCCGACGCGCATCATCATCGCCGTCTCCGCTTTCTTGAGCAAATGGTGGATCGCCTGCGTCCTCGGTTTTGTCGTCATGGTGGTATTGATCGCCGCGGCACTCAAGCATAACGCCCGGTTTCATTTCTTGTTTGACCGCGCCTGCCTGAAAATTCCCGTTATCGGAACGGTTATGCGGTACTACAATATGGCGAATTCAAGCCGCACGCTCGGACTTCTCCTTCGAAGCGGCGTGGCGCTTTCCGAAGCGCTTCCCGTTACGGCGGAAACCACGGCCAATCTGGTTTACAAAAAAGAATGGGAAGACCTGACGGACGTGGTCATCCGCGGAGAAGAAATTTCCACGAGACTGCGCGCGAGAAAGGAATACTTCCCCGATATCTTCGCCCACCTCATCGCCGTCGGCGAAAGGAGCGGGACCCTTTCTGATACCCTCGTGTATCTTTCAGAAATGTATGACCATGAAGTGGACGATTTCACGAAAAATCTTTCGACGCTTATTGAGCCGGTGCTTATGATTTTCATGGGGGTGATCGTCGGCTTTGTCGCCATTTCAATCATTGCGCCGATTTATAGCATTACCCAAAACCTCCATGCATAACAACACACCCGAGGGCTGCGCAAACCGTTATTTTCGCGCCCTGCGCTTTTGTTTTTCTGCGGGGTTGCGGAGCAGTATTATTCATACAGCACCGCGAACTCCTCGAAAATACAAAAGCGCAAGACATCGAAAATCCCCGCTTCGCGCGAGTTGCTATTGGAGTAATGCGCAATTTCATTCCGCCGGCTTTACCCTGCTTGAAATGCTTATCGTCATCGGCATTCTGACAATGCTCGGCGGGGCGCTGTCTTTCGTTGACATGAACAACTACCGGAGCGATGCATTCCGCGCGGAACGCAATCTGCTCATAATGTCGCTCCAAACCGCACGAGCGGACGCGCTCAATAACGTGAATCAATCCCCGCACGGCGTTGCCATTCATCCGGACGGCTATGACGGATACGTTATTTTTGAAGGAGCGAATTACGCGAGTGGAACCGCAAGAAACCCGATCGCGGCGAATTACCCTGCGGGAATCGCGCTCGGCTCGCCTGCAGAAATTATTTTTGAACAGCTCTCCGGCAACTCAAACTACGGCAACGCGAAAATCACGCTTTCCGACACGGAGCGAGAAGGGGTAACCGCTAACATTTTCATCAACCATGAAGGCGCCATCACGTGGTAATTTGAATACCGGGTTCAGTACGCTTGAAATCATGATGGCGCTTTTTATCATGGTCATTGTCCTTGCCGGAGCGGCGAGCGCAAACTTCGCCGCCGAGTACTGGGTGATCACTTCGGAGACATCCAATGAGGCGCTGTACAAAGCGAAAACGACGCTTGAAAATTACCGCGCAATCGCCCGCGAAGATTTTTACCGGGCCACCACTTCCCCCTTTACGCGCGACGAAGACGCCTCATGCGCGGGCGGGGGCTTATGCTATTTTATACAAAGCGCCGCATCCGATCTTTCTTCTTGCTCAAAATACGTGGAGGCGCGGGTTGACTGGCAAGTTGACCGATACCCGACCACCACCGTAGCGCTCTTCACCAATTTGACCAATGTTCCGGAAGCCGTCGCGGTGGGCGGAGACTGTCTGCTTTCCGCGCCCGCCGGAGACTGGACGGGCATTGCCGCATCCTCCACGGTGGACGCTCTCTCCGGCAACCAGACCGGACTTGACGCCTTAAACGGCAACGCGTACATCACGATGGATCAATCGCCGTGGCTTTTGGTGAAGTCCGCCGGCTCTCCTTCTTTTTCCGGATGCAGTGGCTGTAACGGACCGTATAACGGGCTTGACGCGGCGCGCGATCCGAGCACGGGCCGAACATATGCCTATGTCGCGGCAACCACTACGTCGCAATTCCAAATTGTTGATGTTACGGATACGACAAATCCAAGCCTCATCGCGAGCCGTCCGCTTGCCGGAGTTACGCCCGGAGCGAATTCCCAAGGATGGAAGATCGCCTACTACGGACAGAAGGCGTATATTGCCACGCGCTACATTATCGGCAGTACGCCGGAATTCCACGTCTTTGATGTCGGGAATCCATATTCTCCCGTCGAACTTGGCGCGAAAGATATTGACACCTCTCCATACGATATCGTCGTGCGGGATCAAATGTTCGGGGGATCTCTCCGCCGGTTTGCTTATCTCGCCACGACGCATGATGGAAGAGAGGTGATGATTCTTGATGTTACCGACCCCGCCTTGATCCCCGCGCCGATAGTCCTTGATCTGCCGGATACTCCATGCTCTCTCGCCAACAAACCGGATGCGACCGCGCTCTTTCTTTTGGGAAACACGCTCTGGGTCGGACGTGAACACAGCGCTTCTTGCAGTGCTTTGCCGGATTTGTACGCCGTTGATGTTTCAAATCCGCTCGCTCCCGCCATCGTTTCGCAAATATCCGTCGGATCCACCATTCTCGGATTGCGCGTGTCCGGCGGCAAAGCCTACATAGAAACTTCAAGCTGGGCAAACGCTCCGGGAACCGGACTTCTTGATATTGACGGAGACTCAATGTATGCCGTCCGCCCTTCGGCGGGGACGACCGGAGTGAAAGTGTGGAGCATTGATCCGTCCGCAATCGGAGGTCTTTCATCATACTCGCCGCTCGGGCATTCCTTGCAAATTTTTAACTCGCCATAAAAATATGAAAAACAAAGGCTTTACATTATTGGAAACTATCATCTACATCGCACTCTTCGGCATCATCATGTCAAGCGCGGTGGCCGCGGCATACCATCTTCTTGAAGGAGGGCGGCGCAATCAGTCCGCCGTTGCCGTACAGGAAGAAGGCGCCTTTTTGAGCCGGAAAATAAACTGGGCGCTCGTCGGCGCATCCGCGGTTGATGTTCCCGCAACAAATACCCTTGTCGTTACTCGTCCCGGACTTGCCCTCTATACGCCGTCTCAAAGTCCGGTTACCATTACGGCAAGCGGCACCGTCATGACGCTCTCGCGCGGAACGGCGGCGGCTCTTCCTCTTCATGGAGATGCATTTGCGATAACAAGCCTTGAGTTTTCCATAGAACCGGCGGCAGGCGGACGACCGACATCCACCATCGCAAGCTTTTCCGTAAATGGCAAACCGTTTACGCTGAAAACATATTTACGAAGATAGGCGCCGAAGCACCAAAGCACAAATTACAAAAACCAAACAAATCACAATGCCAAAAATCACAAAACTCAAACACAAAATTAAACATTTGGAATTTGTAATTTGTGTTTTGTGTTTTCCCTCTCTTTTGACAAACCGTCCTTCAGTGTGCACTATATGATAACCGCCTATATGAAAAAAATACCTCAAAAAACCTCCGGCTTCATCGCCCTCATATCCACCATTATCATCGCCCTTATCCTTCTTGTGATGGCGATAGAGGAAGGTATGGCTGGTTTTCATGCGCGGTTCAATATTCTCGGCACGGAAGCCAAAGAGCAGGCGGTCGCACTCGCGGAAGGATGCGCCGACCAAGCGACGGCACATCTTATTACCGATCCGTCATACCTCGGCAATTCCACCACGACGCTCCCTGCCGGAACATGCCATGTTTTCCCCATCACCTTAAACTCCCCAGCCCCGGGGCTCGCAATTGTAAAAACCCAAGCACAAGTGCGAGGATCGTACGCAAACCTCGCCATCACTCTCAATATGGCAAGCCTTCACCTCGGCGGCACGCCGGTGTCCCCGACGACGGGAACTCTTCTGGTGTACACTACCGTTTACAACAACAACGGCGGTACCAAAACCCCGGCTGATTTCACCATGAATGTTGCCGGCAATACTCCCTCCCCTTCTTCTTTCTCCGGCACGGCGAGCGGTCAGGCGGTTACGCTTTCTCCGGGCGCTTATAGCGTATCTGCGGGGGCCATTTCCGGATATGGAGCGACCTATTCTTCCGGCTGTATCGGGGCCATCGGCGCGGGCGAACTCAAATACTGCATCGTCGGAGAAGATGACCTCGCCACTTCTCTGACGCTTCTCTTGAATGTCATAAACAACAACGGCGGGACGCTCGCGCCTTCCGATTTTTCCCTCTTGATTGACGGCGCGAGTGCGGCGAACGGTACGCGATACCCGATGACTCCCGGAGCGCACGCGGCGACAACGACGCCAGTCGCTGGCTACACATTTTCGGCGTGGGGCGGCGACTGCAACCCCGACGGCACCATAAACCTCGCCGCGGGAGACAACAAAACCTGCATCGTGAACGCCGACGACAACCCCCCGCCGTCGGTTGCTTGCGCCGATACGGTTATGATGCTGTCGCGAAGTTTAGATAACGGAAACGATCTTGACGCCGAGGGTGTGGCCGCCAAAGCGCTTCTGAATCTTTATAAGGATGTTACTCCAACCCCAAAAGCCGGGGTAGGAAGCTACCCCGGAGTAACGGGAACGCCGCCGCCTGACGCCGAAATTACCTCCTCTGGAGAGCTCTCGCCAGTTATCTATCCCGGACCGCTCTACGACGCCATCGGGCAGATAGTCGCATCAAGAAAAAGCGGAACAAACGTGTCCGCCGCGATTACTCTCGCCAACACTGAACTTGACAGTGTGCGCCATCGCCCCGGTTTTTCAAAGGTGATGATAATAGTTTCTCCTTCAGGGGGACACAATTCGGATATTCAAGCTGCGATTCCTTCTGCGGATGCGGCAAAAGCGGACGATATTGGAATATTTACCATAAGTTTTACGGGCGGCGTGAATGGTGATCTGTGGGCGCAAATAGCAACTGACTCATCCAATGATCAAGCGAGCGCGGCTCTTGAAAACACCGATGGTGACCACTTCTTTATTTCTCCGTCATCGTCAGACATGCCGGGAATTTTTCAGACAATAGCAAACCTTGCATGCCCCGCCATCGCCGCACCGCCTCCGCCGACGCCGCCGACGACGGGCACGCTCATCATTCATGTTGATATGGTAAACGACAACGGCGGCACTCTGGCTCCATCTGACTTTACCGTGCATATCTCCGGCGCGAGCCCGTCGCCAGCCGGGCCGTTCACAGGTGCCACACTTTCGTCAGATGTAGAGGTAACTCTAGACCCCGGTGTATATGATGCCACGGAAGACCCTATGACGGGCTACGACGAGCTTTTGGGCGCGAACTGTTCTTCTGTAGGCTCCGGTAATATAGTGGCAGGCGAGACACGGCTCTGCACCATTATAAACGACGACATTCCCCCGCCGCCTCCTCCGCCTGATTTCGGTGTCAGTATCGGCGAATGGGAGGAAATTCCGACGGGAGGATAACCACCATCCGCTTGCATTTTATTGGAAAATATGTTAGGGTATGTGAATTATTAGCTATTATTAAAATAAGCCTATGAAACAAAGTAATTTAAGGAAACAGGGCGGGTTCACCCTCATTGAGATTCTCGTCGTGATCGGTATTATCGCCGTTCTCGCCGCGATCGTTATTATCGCCATCAATCCGGCTCGCCAGTTCGCGCAGTCCCGCGACACACAGCGAAATGCAAACTTGAATGCGATTTTGAACGCCGTTGGTCAGCGAACAGCTGATAATAAGGGGGTGTTTGCCGGAAGCTTTACCGGTACCGATGGGTTAACAAAAACCTGTCTTGCGTTACCGACAACGGCACTTACCATTACGACTGACGAAGTACTTACGGGAACCACAATAGGTCTTGGTTGCCTCGTACCGACTTATATTTCAGCGTTACCGGTAGACCCGACGGTTGGGACAGCGGTAAACACCGGATACACTATTAATGCGACCAGTAGCCGAATCACCGTTGTCGCCGGCACTCCCGAAAACGACATCCCGCGCACAGCGGCAATAACAATCACCCGATAAAAATTTACGTAAAAAATTCCCGCACTCTGCGGGAATTTTTTTGCGTTTATCGCACTTTCCATTCTTCGTTTTTATGGAGCGCGGCGGTTACTTTCTCCAGTATCTCATTCACTTCTTCGTCAGAAAGCGTTTTTTCCTGCGACTGGAAAACGAGGCGAAACGCATAAGAGGTTCTTTTTGCGCCATCTTCAAACGTTTTATGGAAAACATCAAAGAGTTTCGCTTGCGCCAAAAGATTGCCCGATTCTTTTTTGAGAATTTCAAGCACACTGCCTTCTTCCGTTCCTTCGGGGACAAAAATGGCGATATCGCGGAGAGCGAACGGATACGGCGATATTCTTTTATATTTTTTGTCCGCCTCCATTTTCTCTGAAAATTCATAGCGCGGAGGCTCGGGAAGTTTTTCCGTCAAAGCGGAAAGGTCTATGGTTAAGACGTTCAAGCCCGCCTTCTCTTCAAGGGAAACTTCAAACTTTTCCGCTAATTTTTGCGCCGTTGCTGAAAGGATGGTGGCTGTCGTTTCGTCTTTTTTTTGCGCCTGTGCCGCAAGCCCCGCGCCGAGGCAAAGAGAAAGATACTCCCTTTCTTTCTCAAACACTTTTCCGATCTCAAATACCTTTATCACATCAAGTCCGAGAAGCGGAGCGTTCTTGCCGTTTAAATCAAGCGCTTTTATCATATTGCCCGAAAGGTCGCGCCGCAAGAATTTTTTATCGCTTGCGATCGGATTTTCCATTTCAATATCGCCGGAGTCCGTGAAGGCATAGGTGGATATTTCCGAGAATCCATCTTCCGTCAAAATTCGGCGAATCATATCGGCGTAATAAAAAGTTTTATTGACGGTGGGCTTGAATTCGCCGAGTATCGGTTTGACCGGCGCGATTTTTTCATACCCATACACGCGGCCGATTTCTTCAATGATGTCTTCTTTTATCCGGAGGTCAAGCCGCTCGGCGGGGACGGTTACCGCGAAACGGTTTTCATTCACCGCGAAGTCAAACCGCAATTTTTTCAAAATCTCTTCAATCTCTTTTCTTGAAAAACTCGTGCCGAGCAATGCGTTCACCTCTTGCACTGAAACGCTAACCATGAACGGCTGCCATGGTTTTGGATAAACGTCTTGTATCTTTCCCGCTTTGAAATTCGCGCCAGACGCGTGTTCCGAGAGGAGCGACGCGACATACTTCATCGCTTCGCTGGTTTTTTCGGGAGTAATCTCATTTTCATACCGCGCGGACGCATCGGTACGGATGCCGATTTTCCGGGACGTTTTCCGGATATTTCCCGGCGCGAAATTCGCCGACTCAATGACGATGTTTTTTGTACTTTCCGTCACTTCCGCTTTCTTCCCGCCTTTGATGCCCGCAATAGCGAGCGGTTCGGTTTTATCCGCGATGACCGGCACATTCTCGTCGAGCGCGATATCTTTGCCGTCAAGCGTTGCGATTTTTTCTCCCGCCCGCGCTTTCCGAATGATGATTTCAGTCGTGCTAAGTTTATCCGCATCAAATGCGTGAAGCGGCTGTCCCGTCTCAAACATAACGAAGTTCATGATGTCTACCACATTGTTGATGGAACGCTGTCCGATGGAAGCAAGGCGAGTTTTCAGCCATTCGGGCGAAGGCTTTATTTCTATCCCCTCCACCATCCGCCCCATATAGCGCGGACAGAGCGCGCTGTCTTCCACGGAAATGTTAAGCTCGCGCGTTTCACTCTCGGGAACATCTTTCAATTCCCGCGGACGAACAGCGAGTCCAGCGAGTACGCCAATCTCCCGCGCCATGCCTTCATAGGAAAGACAATCATGCGCCCGATTCGGAAGCACGGAAATATCAATGACGGAATCATCGCCGACGCGGTCAATGCCCTCCACCTCAAAAGCGTGAAAAGTAATAAGCTCCGCAAGCTTTTCCGCCGTCGGAAGCGGTTCGTTAAAATACGTTTGAAGCCATGCGTGTGATATTTTCATATGCTTTATTTTTGTGCTAACTAACTATTGACTTTTTATTCTATATGAGTATACTTGTAAGTACAAATGGCCACATGGCTCTCGAGAACCCCGTCAAACTGACGGGGTTCGTCCGTTAAAACAACTTCTCAACAATCTTCTCTTTTATCCGAGCAAAAAGGGTATTATCTATTTTTCGTATTCTTCTTGTAAGTCTGTTGGTGCTCAATAATCTCAATTGAGAAAGAACGACGGCAAATTTTACATCCTCATGAGCAAATGAAAAATAGTACGGATTTTCTTTAACTTTTGTCGTTAACGGAACAGTAAGGACAATACGGCGATTGAATTTCTTTAAGACGAGAATCGGTCTTTCAAAGTTCTCATTCTTTCCGTCTTCTTCATCCCCCACATTGAAACCAAGAGCGCACCACCAGATTTCCCGCTCATGCACAAAACCTCTGAATTCAGACTGATGAATCCTCTTCTTTTTCGCATTCCAACTCTCAAAATCTTTATGCATAAAACGTAGTTGGTCAAAACTGATTTACCAGCCGCAAATCACCCGAATAAAAGAGGCGCACATCGTCCACGCCGTACTTGAGCATCGCGAGGCGGTCGATGCCGACACCGAAGGCGAAGCCGGAGAATTCGCGCGAGTTAACGCCTGCGCTTTCGAGGACTTTCGGATGCACCATTCCGGCGCCCATGATTTCTATCCAGCCGGTTTGTTTGCAGATATTACAACCGGAGCCGCTACATTTGAAGCACGACATATCAATCTCCACCCCCGGTTCGACGAATGGGAAAAAGCTCGGGCGGAATCGTGTTTTCAAATCATTCATCATAAAAATTTCCTTCAAAAAAAACTCGAGCGTCCCTTTAAGGTCAGCAAGCGATAACCCTTTATCCACGGCAAGACCTTCTACATAATTAAACTGGACCTCATGTGTGGCATCAGTTGCCTCGTAACGAAATACCCGCCCCGCCGAAATCATCCGAAGCGGCGGCTTATGGGCGCGCATATACGGAACTTGATGTGCGCTGATGTGCGTGCGCATCAAAAAACCCGGACGGTCCTTCACCCAAAAAGTATCGTGCATGTCGCGCGCCGGATGGTCTTTCGGTATATTCAGCAGATCAAAATTGTTTTCCTCGCTTTCCATTTCGGGTCCGTCAGAAATTTCAAACCCTATTTTAGAGAAAATCCGGCTTATATTGGTAATCATTTGCGAGAGGGGGTGGATATGCCCCAAAGTTCCTTGGTTTTCTTGTTCCATTTGGCTATTATGCCAAAAAACAATGAGAAAAGAAAGTTATCCTAAATGTGCGCGATCGTTCAAGACTCGAAGCCGCCAGCGCAAGCCGCCGCGAGTTTCTTCTCCGTATTCGACAATGCTGATATCGGTGTTTTGGATTTCTATGAAGTAGCGCAATTCGCGAAAGAGGATGATTGCCGAACGGGCGTCTCCTGTCATCATGGCGGCAAACATCATTTTCAGAAATACCGTATGGGTCACGAGAACGATATCTCGCTCCGGTTGTGTAATGAGAAAATCAAGCGCTTGGCGTGCGCGGGCTTCCAATTCAAAAAGCGTTTCCTCGTCAGAATATCGGTAGTTTTGATCAAGTTCGTTCTTCTCTATTTCATGGATGACATGATGATATTCCGGACTGTGAAAATTCATTCCTACTATTTCCGACGGACGATGGAGCTCGCGAAATACACCGGCAAGTCGTACTTCTTTTCCAAGTATTTTTGCGATAGGCGCGGCGGTTTCTTTTGTACGAAGATACGGGCTTGCAATGACGGCATCCGCGTGAATGCGCGAAAACCGCTCGGCAACGCACTCCGCTTGCCGGCGGCCTTCTTGGGAAAGCGGAGCTTCGGGAAGCTGCGATTTTTGGGTTAAGTTTCCTTCGGTCTGTCCGTGGCGAACGAGGTATATTCTTTTGAGAACTTTAGATTCCATTTTTTCATTCAATAGGACTTACGCAAACGGATGAGATTCGCGTTTTTCCGCCCGGATGATCGCGGAGAAGCTGTACGAACCGGTACTGCTTCCCGAGTCGTCCGGGAGAAAAACGCGAAGATCGCCGTTTTGCGTAGGTCCTATTCAAAAAGTTTAGCGATAGTGAGTTCAACCGGGAGGCTCGGGATGAAGGATTTTGATACCGCTCCCGAAGCGTCGAGAAGCGCCGCGAGTACCTCCGAAAGTTTTAAGTTTTTATTTATCGGGAAATTTTGGAGGAAAAAAAAGTCTTCCGCGGTGAAATCATCCGCAAGCGCAGTTTTCATATCCGGCGCGAGGCGCAGTAACATGACGGCTCGAAGCTTAGCGAGGACGAGTTTCATAAATACACCGATGTCCAAGTTTTCTCCCGCGACTTTCCGAAGCGTCAGTAACGCATCATTCGCGTTTTCTTGGTTGATGGCGATAAGAAAAACATTCACGAGTGTGTTTTTCGGCACGCCCGTGATACGCTCCACTTCCGGAACGGCAATCTTCTTCCCTTCCGCCGATGAGAGCACTTTCTGCAATGCGACGAGCGTATCGCGGAAACTGCCGTCTCCGAGAAGCGCGATTAAGTCAGCCGAGGCGCCGTCAATTGTTCGTCCCTCTTTCTTGACAACATCAATCACGAGATTTTTGAGAATTTCCTGCGCCGGTTTCTTATACGTGAAGACCTGACAGCGCGAAACGACGGTTTCCGGGAGTTTGTGAAGCTCGGTGGTTGCAAGGATGAAAACGGCATGCGCTGGCGGCTCTTCAAGAGTTTTCAAAAGCGCGTTGAAAGCCTCTTTCGTGAGCATGTGCGCTTCATCAATGATGTACACCTTGTATTTCCCTTCAAAAGGAAACGTTTTCACCGATTCTCGCAGTTCGCGAATATCATCAATTCCGCGATTTGAAGCGGCGTCTATTTCGTAGAGATCGCTTTCCGAACACCCGATCTCCCGCGCGAAGATGCGAGCGATGGACGTTTTCCCCGTCCCGCGAGTCCCGCAAAAAAGATACGCATGGGAAATGTTTCCTCCCGCGATGGCTCCTTCCAGAACTTTCACGATATGATCCTGCCCCAGTACCTCGTCAAAAGTCTTCGGACGGTATTTTCGGTAAAGCGCTATTTCAGACATGGGGGTATTGTAGCATATTTCTGAATATCATAAAACACAAATTACAAATCCCAAACGTTTGGAATTTGTAATTTGTGTTTTTGTGTTTTCGCGAAGCGTATTACCGTTCATTTCTATCTACGCCTTCCTCCGAGTCCTCTTCTTCTTTTTCTTTTTGGCACGTTTCGCACATTTCTCCTTCTCCATCAAACTCCGACTTGCATCGAGAGCATACTTTGAATTCGTCGTCCATGTTTTTATAATAATTATTTTTTAATCGGCTTCTTTTTTGTTTTCGGCGCCGTGTCCTTCATAATGCTCTTCCAGTGTTTCTTCATGTCTTTCACGAGCTCATCAACCTCGGCTTGTTCAATGCCTTTAACTTTCCCGTATTTTTGGGCGATGCCGTCAATCAATGCATGATATGACGCCTCATCCATCTCTTTCATTTTCTCCATTTTCTCGATTGCCTCTCCTTTCGCTTTTACCATCCAGCCTTTTATTTTTTTACGATTCGCCGCCGCGTTTTTTCCATACAAAAAATATGTCCCGGCTATCCCCGCGATGAGCCCCGCCGCGAGAGGAAGCCCCGATCCCGTTGTCTTTTTTACTGCCATATGTTTTTTAATGATTATCCGTTATTGTTTGTAATCTCATTTTTTATATTTTCCACGACCTTGGTAACCGTCTTTTTCGCTTTTTTCACCTGCGCTCGCGCTGTTTTTTCGACCGTGTTTTTCTTTTTTTCGAATGATTGCAAAAGCGGCTTTAACCCGAATTGATTTTCCCGCAGAAATGCCCGAAGCGCCGCGATGTCATTCGCCATGCCGGATGTTTCTTCTTGTATCGTATCAAAAATATCCCTGATGTTCTTTGTGATATGAAGAACGTTCGAGAGAATCATAACGAGAAGCGCGGTAACGACAAACACGCAAATCGCGGTAACAAAGAAAAAAATATCCGCTTTAACAATGGTCTCCATACCTCCAGTATAGTATACCTTGCCTTTGCCCGCAAACCCAAGTAATCCACAGACAGCGATTATTAACCAGAGCCCAAAATACCCTCTATTTGAAGAACCACATGCATCAAATCAATCTAGCACATTCTAGCATATGCTAGAATGTGCTAGATTTGAAAAAGGAAGATATTTGTGGCTCGGAGTAATAATGTGGAAAGGTGGTAACTAAAAATTACTTGGGGTTCAACCCCAAGTAATTTTTAGTGTTCCCGCATCTGTAAGCCGAATTCTGTATCCGCCGGTTGGCGGACGATAGTTATTTATCTCCGAGTTTTGTCGCCAAAACCCTCTAGCGGCACTCCAAGTCTGGTAACTGGTGACTAGTCACTAGTAACCTTGTACGCGACAACCAGTTACTAGTTACCAATGACCAGTTACCAGCTTGGCACGGCCTTGCACACAGGTAAGGATTTAGCCGTTTCACCCCTCTTGTTGCCAAGAGGACTCATCCGTTGCCTGAAAATTTCTTGCAACGGAGCCGTACCCTTTCGGGATTCGGCGTCTCTGCTCGCACCTCTCGTCCGCCGGCTGGCGGACGGACGGGCGTTACCCGCTACCTTTCTGGTGACTGGTCACTGGTACCTAGTTACTAGCAACGTTGTTTACCAGCAACTAGTGACAAGTAATCAGCCACCAGTATGTGTTCGGACTTTCCTCACGACCAAAAAAATGATCGCGCAACTATCCGATACGAGAACAAAAAGAGTATATCACGCATGAAACGATTTGGCAAGATGCGTGCTATGAGATTTTAATGGAATAAACCGAGAAGCCAGCGCCACAACCGGGTGAAAAACCCTTCGGACTTTTGAACAGCTTCAGGGCTTGTACTCGCGGTGGAGGTGGCGTCCCCATTTCCCGGCGGCGGATTTCCAACCGAAGCTGGAGCGATTTTTATTGCCGGTTTTTGCGCGGACGATCCGCTTGAAGATTTCGGTTTGCTTGGAACGGTTATGGTCGTCGGAGCATATTTTGGCGGCTCTACCGCACTGAACGTAAATGTCTTTCCTGTCATTATAACGACCGAATTTATACTCACATCTCCCTTCAGCGCGAATGTTCCTGTTTTTCTCGGCGTGAACCTCAAAAGGAAGCTCCCGTTCTCTCCATATATATCCGTATAACTGAATTGAAGTTCGCCGGGAACATCGTAGAAGCGAATGCGCGGCCTTGAAGTTCCGGGGTAATCATAACGCAGGCTTGTCGAGTAAGGCTGGTTTAAGATCGCATTGAGAAACGCCTCTTCGCGGAAAGAAAAACCGGCAATTGAGATGTTGAAATTTTTTGAAAATACCGCGCCCGAATCGTCGGAGAGAAGAAGCGTAAGGGTGTAGTATCCCCCCTTCTTCGGAACTCCGGAATACTCGACCGAATAAGAATTCGTCGCCTCGCTTAGAATGTTGCCGAGGTATAATCCATCGGGCGCATCTCCATTCGCGATTGATGCGTGCAGTCCGCTCTGGGAACCGGAATAAAAAAACTGAAACGTCGTCTTAAAATTTTCCGCAACAACCGCATGAAGAGAATCGGGGAAACTGGCAACCGTAAACGTGCCGGCGGCGAATGCCTGCCCCGGCGAAAACGAAAGTGCGGCCGCTAAAAAAGCGAACCATGTGATGAGTTTTTTCATATGGATACATACTAACAAATGCGCGGAAAAAAGTTAAGTGATAGGTGTCTATAACCCCAAGAAAGCGGCATATTTTTGCTTGCTTTTGAGAATATGGACAAATTGCTTGACAAATTGGCAATAGTTTGCTAAGATAAACACAGCTATTATGTTGATAGCAAATTGACAACAACTTTTGGTTTGGAGATTGAAATGAAAAAATTTATGGTGTTATTGTTATTGTTTTTTGCCTTTCCACTAGTAGCCGCTTCGGCGGAAGGAGCGGTAAAAATCGACGGAACGCTGTGCGGCGTTCTTGGGCGAAATTTTTTAAATGACCCGAACGACGTCATGCTGACAACGGCGTCGAAAATAATTATCACGCCGATGGTCGGCGGCGTAATCGAACAAAGTTGCAAGACAATAACAACGATGGCGAAAAGCGCCGTGACGTACAACGCCGAAAACACGAACTTGGTATGTTCGGTAAACACAGTTGCCGGGTCTTTTGACACCAGCAACTGGAGGCAAACTATTAGCAGTAAGGGTGTGGTAACCCTTACTTGCATTTTCGACACAACGCCGTAGTAACACTCGGCATTGCGTCAAGGGATCCTAGCCACTGCGCTTGGGTCCTTTTTATTTCTTTACTCAAAACTTTCTGAAGTTTTAGAGAAAGCGCTTACCGCTTCTTCCCCTGCCCCATCGGCGGAAAAGAAATAATGAAGTCTGTCCCTTTTCCTTTAATGGATTCAACGGATATGTCGCCTTTCATGTTTTGAATAATCTGGCGGGTAATCCAAAGTCCGAGTCCTGTGCCTTGTATATTGCCGGTTTCCGGACTTCTGACGCGGAAGAATTTCTCAAATAATCGTTTTTGATCTTCAGCGCCGATACCGAGCCCCGTATCGCTCACGCGTATGGAAATCCTGTTTTTGAGCGGTTCAAACGAAAGATTGACACTGACGCTCCCCGACGGCGTATACTTCACCGCATTGCCGATAATGTTCGTGAGAACCTGGCGCAATCGTTCCGGATCGGCATAAATGCTCGGAATGCGCTCTGAGTTAGACACGGACGGATCGCCGACGGAGTAAGAAAGCGCAAGCCCTTTTTCTTTCGCCACTGTTTGAAACGATTCCGCGACGGCGGAAACCGCGGTATTCGGCTCAAGTTCCGAAAATTCAAACGACATCCTCCCCTGTTCCAACCGCGAAACATCCAAAATGTCGCCGATAAGCGCGTTCAGCCCTTTGGCGGAAACTTCAATCCGGCGGAGACTTTCTTTATCCTTCTCTTCAAGATTTTTAATGTCTTTCAATAAATCAACATACCCTCGGATAATGGTGAGCGGCGTGCGCAATTCGTGCGCCGCCATGGACACGAAGTCGTCTTTCATTTGATCAACTTCTTTCAATCGGCGGTACAAAACGGTATAGTCCACAATCCGCGCCTGCCGTACCAGCAGAACGAGAATCGCCAGAACGATAAACGCGAGAAAAAGATACGCATTTGAAACGCTCTTTGCGGCAATCGCGTCAATTCTTTCCATTGAAACGTCCGTCAAAAGAAAGCCGGAGACGCCGCCGGAACCGTCCGGTATGGCACGATAAGCGCGCCAATGGCGTTCGCCATTTATTTCAGCGGGAAATATCGCCGAACTGTCTTTCATCAGGCTTTCAAATTTTTTGTAGAGCGGAGCGTTTATCTCATCAACATTTCCGTTCATTTCCGGGTCAAGCGACGCGATGATTATCGCGCTATCATTCTCCTTTGCGGTAACGATAAATTCATCAATGGAATCATTTTCTTCCTTCAGACTTTGAATGAGGCGGTTCAAAAATTCGGTGTCGTCCATTTTTTCGGACGCAATCGCCACGAACGCATCCTGCAAATTTCCTATGTTTTCTTTTTCCAGGCGCTCCTGGTTTTCATTCGAGGCATCGAGAAACCGTTCGCCGCTCGCAAAAAATGCCGCCGGAATCACGACAAGGAGAAAAATGGTGTAAATAATCTGCGGATTATTCCGTGCAAGCGTGATGCCGCGAGAAAAGTGCTGTGCGATAAAATTAAACATTGTTGTCGTCCGGAATTTCTTTCTTTTTTGAAACAAATGAAATCGCAATAAAGGAAAGTCCGAGAATGATAAGGAGGACGACGAGGGAGAGCGCGAGAGTTCCTCCGCGGAAGAATCCGGCAGGACTTTCGGCGGCTGTATTCGCCAAAGCGAACTCCGGCTGCAAACTGACGGCTTGCGCGGTCTTTACGAAAGGAATGGGGTCGCTCTTGACGATAATCTTTCCTGCGGATTCCGTCATGGCGAGATAGACTTCATGAGTTCCGTCATCAAGCTCTTTGTCCATCGTGTATTGCCATTTCCCGTCGTTGTCCGTCTTGACCGTTACCACGACCGGCGTACTGAATATGTAGAGCTTAATGTAGCTGTTCGGGAGAGCGGTTCCTTCCAAAGTAACATATTTCTTTTCGGAAGGCTCGTTTTTGGTTGATTCCGGCGCCGGAAGCAACTCCACTTTGCTCACGGAAAATTCTTTCGGATCGGCTTTTGCGGCCACTTCGACGTTTTTCGGATTTTCGTAAGGGACAAGCGCCACCTCATCTTTGAGAGGATTCATTCCCAAGAAAATCTCTTCGCCGTCGTTTACTCCGTCGCTATCGCTATCCGCGCGCTTCGGATCCGTATTGTAAATGTACGTTTCATCATAATCGGAAAGGGTATCTTTGTCGGTGTCTTCAAGAACGGAGGCTCCGTCGCGATTTTTCACCGCCCGGGAAATTTCCCGTATCACAAGCTCCGGTTCCTTTTGACGTGAAAGCGTGGTTGTCCCGACTTGCACTTCCGTCGAACCCGTATCCGTAACCAAAATATCAAGGGCGAGGTCTTTGCGGATTTTTTCCGCCGCGCGCTGTTTCTCTTCAACCGTTGATGTTTCAAGGAACTTTTCTATCTTTTGAGTCAAAAACACTTTTGCCACTTCCAGATTTTCCGGATGCGCGAAAAGCTCTTCCACTATGGAAACCGCCTCCGATGTTGTCCCGGGAGCAGTACCCGAAACGGCGTTTTTCACTACTACGTACGCGCTGTCGCCCTGGTATTCGCCGTTTGCGTTCTTCACCCGCGAGAAAATGACCACATCTCCGTCGGGGACGGTTCTTGAGTCCCATGCAAACCTCCACAACGAGGGATTATCCGTCGAACGAACCGCTTGCCCGAGAAGCCGCGGTTCCGCGGCATCTTTGCTTTTACTATAGAGAGCAACGCTTTCCGCCCGATCCACGCCGACGTTTATTCTTACATCGCCTTGGATCGCTTGCCCGGACAAAACATTAATGTCTCCTTGCCACAAAGCGATATATGCGCGCGGGTTGGTTTGAATCTCGGTGGGAGAAGTGGTAGTGGCGAGAGTATCAGTGGTTCCCGAACAAGAATCAAGTTTCGGAACGGTAAAAGCGCCGCTTGATACTCCGAAGACTGTATACCCGGAGTACACGGTGCCGACCCATGAATATGCCCCGGCGGGAAATTCCTTGACGGAAGAAGAAATTTTCTGATTATTTACCAAAAAGTAGCCGCCGGCATCGGGGTCAACCGTGAAAGTCGCCGTGGCGGTGGTCCCTCCGTTCTTGCAGAAAGGCGCCCCGACATTTACGGAAAAAACAACCGATGTTCCCGTTTGGGGAACGGTTGTCTGGATAGCTGTCGTTGAAGAACTGGAGACGAAACTGTATTCCGAGGATTTCGCTTCGTAATTGGAAGCGTTTTTTGAAACAACTTTGTAGTAATAAGCGGTACCAAGAGCAAGTCCGGTAAGGTTAATGCAGTGCTCTGTTACATTTCCGCCGGCATCACAACGAAATGAAGAGTTTGGTGCGAGAGATCCTGAAATAGTGCCGAATTGCACCAATGAATCGGAAAGATCGTCCGTTGACCACTTGATCTGCGCGCCGGAGCTTATGATATTTTCTGCTCTTACGTTCGTGATAATGGGAGCTGTCGTATCACTTGTTCCGGAAGTACTTCCGCCTCCGCCGCCGCTCGCGAAAGTGGCCGTCACGGCGGAAGCGCTCTGTTCGGAGATATTCCCCACGGCGTCAAAAGCGGCAACGGCGTATGAATACGAGGCGCCGGCGGAAAGCCCCGTACTTGAATATGTCGTTCCGGAAGTTACCGAATCGGCATACGCTCCATTTTTGTAAATTTTATATCCCGCAACTCCGACATTGTCTGACGAGGCTGTCCACGAGAGATTAATCTGAGAGGAAGAAATCGCGGTTGCGGTGAGTCCGGTCGGAACAGAAGGAGCGTATGTGTCCGAGAAAACATTTGAAACTGTCACGGTAATGCTGGGAGAAGTTTGCGGATTCCCCGCCGCGTCTCTTGCGGTCGCGGTTAAAACATGGCTTCCGTTTGAAAAGGAAGCGGTGTTCCACGATACGGAATATGGCGATGACGTGTCTTCTGAAGCAAGGTTTGCTCCGTCAACTTTGAATTGAACGCCGACAACGCCGACGTTGTCGCTTGCCGATGCGGAAACGGTAATGGTACCGGAAACAGTCGCACCGGCGGTCGGCGCAGTGATGGAAACGGTTGGTGCCGTCATATCAGCGGAAGTTTGCGTCATGGCGCTCGCAGGCGAACTTTGTTCGGATGGATTCCCCGCGGCGTCAAAAGCGGCAACGGTGTATGAATACGAGGTGCTGGCGGAAAGCCCCGTACTTGAATATGTCGTTCCGGAAGTTACCGAGCCGGCATACGATCCATTTTTGTAAATTTTATACCCGGCAACTCCGACATTGTCTGACGAGGCTGTCCACGAGAGATTAATCTGAGAAGAAGAAATCGCGGTTGCGGTGAGTCCGGTCGGGACGCTCGGGGCGATGGTGTCGCCGCCTCCCCCCGAAGCGGAGGTGAATTGAAAACCGCCAAGCTGGCTGTTCGTACTGCTTGCATCCATGGATTCAACCTTATAGTAATACACCGTGCTTGCGGCAAGCCCGGTCAAATTCACACAGTGAACCGTCACATACCCGCCGGAATCGCATCTGCTATTTGAAAAAAGGGTAAGGAATGTCGGACTCGTACCGTAGGCAACGCGAGAATCCGACGGTATATTCGTATCCCACTTGATCTGGGCGCCGGATCCGATAATATTTTCCGGTCTCACATTAGAGATGACGGCGGTAGCCTTCGTCCCGAAAAAGATAAAAAAATAACTCGCGCCCGCCAAAAGAAATAGAGCTCCGACGAATGACGAGAAAAAAATGACTCGTTTCATAATAGTATGCAAAAATAAAATTTAGGTGGTAAGAAACTCATGCTTTAAGTATACACCCGCAAAGAAAAAAATGGCATATATTACGTGTGCATATCTTCCGCGCTCGCTTTGTCCGTACGGAAAGCAAAGCGTCATTTTTTACCGATGTTATCGCGAATTCTTTCCACCAGTTCATTGATATTCCAATTCGACTTTTCAAAAAAATCAGAAACGCCGTACTCCATGGCCTCCGATACGCTTTTTTCGTCATTCAGCGTGGAGAGGATGATAACCGGCATCCGTTTTCCAATTTCCGTTTTTCGCAATTCCCGAAGCATGGCGAGCCCGTCCATTTCAGGCATCCGCAAATCAAGAAGAATGATGTCCGGTTTTTTCGTCAGGCTCGCGTCCAATCCCTCCAAACCGTTTCTTGCGGTCAGGCACTCGAATCCGCAAGAAGAAAGCGCGTCCGAAAAAAGCCCGAGAATGTTCGGTTCATCGTCAACGATCAGAACTTTTTTCTTTGTTTCAGACATGAAAGGTAACTCCCCTTACGCACGACTGGAAAGATTTGGTCGGTGAGTCCTCCTCTTGGAGGT
>CAYPFT010000005.1:49691-51049 GCA_964410165.1 uncultured Candidatus Saccharibacteria bacterium | reverse complement strand
AACGCCTCCGGTTGCGGAAAGCGTTTCAGGGTACATTTAATGATTGGAAAATACTTCTGGATAGAAACCTTGGGTTCACGATTGGTTCCGACCGTCTCGCATTTGACGAAGATTATGAAATCTTTGATCAAATTATAGAGATCGGCGGGAGTATGCCGTCTGTCCCAACTCAACCCTTACCGAAAGGGATGGAGTTGTGGTACTGCGACGATGAGGGAATTAGAAAAAATCGAAAAGATCACTATGGCGACGAGTTACGATTCGCTCTCGCGGGCGACCTCAAGAATCTCAAATGGCCAACAAAGATGAGTTCGACAAACAAAGCAATTCGAGCTTTTCTTAAGGCTCTCCCGGAAGACACTCCCGTTATTTTGTATTGGAGTTAAGTATTTGCCGTTTAACGGCGACAAACCTGATATTTGGATTTTCCAAATATCAGGTTTTTACTTTCAAAAAATCACCCACAGTTGTGGGTGATTTTTTGAATAAATTTATTTCTTCTTCCTATTGACTTTTATCACTGTTTATGATACGCTCAAGTCTGATAATGACCCTATGGGCTGTTAATCAACCCTTCTTTGAAATTACTGGAGAAATACTATGAAAATCCTTAACCACTGGCTGACCACACCCGACAAGCAGGCGTTGCTTGAGCGGCAAGACGAAACGGAATTCAGCGAGAAAAAAATGGCTGGCGACCCCGTGATTCGCGTGGATCCGACACAAACATTTCAAACCATGGATGGTTTCGGCTTCTCTCTTACGGGAGTAAGCGCTTATCTTGTAACCCAAATGTGGCCACACGAGCGTTCCACCCGTTTACTGCGAGAGCTGTTTTTAGACACAAACAGTGTTTTGCGTCTTACTTTGGGCGCATCTGATTTGAGTCTTTTCCCTTTCACATATGATGATATGCCGGAAGGAAAAGAGGATTTTGAACTTTCGGCGTTCAATATCTATGCCGGCGATACGGATGTTATACCGGTTTTGAGAAGAATTCTCTTCCTCAATCCTGATATTAAGATCGTGAGCTCGCCGTGGTCCGCACCGGCGTGGATGAAGACAAACGGGAGCCTCATTGGCGGCAAGCTCAGACCCGAATGTTATGACGTTTATGCAAAATATTTCGTCAGATACATTCAGGCGATGAAAACCGAAAGGATTACGATTCATGCCGTTACGGTTCAGAACGAACCCCTGAACGGCGCGAACGAGCCGAGCATGATGATGGAGGCCCATGAACAAGCGGACTTCATCAAAAACCATCTCGGTCCCACATTCCGCGCCGAAGGCATTGAAACTAAGATATTTTGCTATGATCACAATTGTGATCATCCGGAATATCCCTTATCCGTCCT